>DATNRH010000833.1 GCA_036703605.1 Candidatus Obscuribacterales bacterium
GGTGAGCTCTCGCTGCACCTTTTTGATCTTGTTCAGCTTTTCGGTAATGTGAATGGGGAGGCGAATGGTGCGAGCCTGTTGAGCGATCGCTCGGGTGATCGCCTGACGAATCCACCAGTAGGCGTAGGTGGAAAACTTATAGCCCTTAGTGGGATCAAACTTTTCAACCCCGCGCTCTAGACCTAGGGTGCCTTCTTGGATCAAGTCGAGGAATTCTAGGTTACGCTTTTGGTACTTCTTGGCGATCGCCACAACCAAACGCAGGTTGGCTTCGATCATTTTCTGCTTAGAGCGGTGCCCTTTGTGCAACTGATCCCGCAGCTCCGCCTCAGACACTTGGGCCTGTTCTGCCCATTCTGCATCAGTGGGGTCTTGTCCTAGGGATTCAGCAAGCTGCTCTTTGACCTCTAGCAAATGCATCATCCGCTGCACCTGTTTACCCAAGACAATTTCTTGCTCGTGGGTTAGTAGGGGAACACGACCAATTTCATGAAGATAGGTACGCACCATGTCAGCCGTGTAGGCGGGTGGAGCGGACTTGGTAGTAGAGGGACTGGCATTAAGATTTGCAGTTGGCATGGGACTGATCGGTGCTCCGTCGAGACGAATACATGACTATAGGAAAACGCTAGGCAACCGCAGAGAAAAAACACTGCGTTGCTATGGGTGGCTAGGAAACGAATAACAGGGTGAATCTTAACTACAGACCACTTAGCGACATCTCAGGTTCATCAGAACGCTAGGGTCATGGAAAAAGCAGGTGAATAGGATGATGTGTTGGCGAGGGGATCGCGCAACTGGCAACCATCATGGCTCATGCAAACTAAACGGGATGACGGTGATACAGCCTTTGAGCTGCCCAATCCAGACTCGTTACATCAGGTGTAGTGGCGAATCTCGAAGTCATAACCTGGAGCAACAACGTGCAAGGTTCTGGATAAACTCGGTGTTGCTATCACATCAACTAAACGAATTCATTATGACTTCGACTTGACTCCATCGTAATACAAGTTTAGGGTTGCGTAAAGACGTCTGGACTCATCCTAAAGGGTGAACTTGATGGAGTCTTTGGAAATAGTTTGCCCAATTGACGCATTTTCGTTGAACACAAGATGGCATCCATAGGGTCTCAACGTATCGAAACAGCGTGCTCAGCCATCGAGAAACAGGCAGGTCGTGAAGACGGATGAACCAAGTGGGCAAGGAACCATCTTGATATCAATAGTGCCAAGTTAACTGCAGGTACTAGGTACGGAGATTGCACAGTAATAACCGTACCTGCTATCGGTTTGGGGAGGAGGAAAGGGTGTGACGCTTCCTAGGCTGGCCTAGAAGACGGTGACGGTGTTGGCCAGTAGGTCAACATATGGGTCAACATTCATTAGAAACCCAGGTCAGCTTTGGCTGTTTTGGCAGCTTTGAGAACCTTTTCGGTGGAGGCTTGCTCCCAATCTGCCTCTCCAATATCTGCGTAGAAGGTCTCATCGTAGGGACGGGTTTGAATGACCACGGGCATGGGAACGGCATGACCGAGAATTAAGGCCTGTTGTTTGGAATCTAGCTTAGCCAAGACCGATCGCAAATTCTGCCCACCTGACACACCGGTGAAAATAGCGTCAATATCTTTGTCATCGTTAAGGAGGGCTGTAATTCGGGTGCCCACCTGGGACATCACCTCGTTATCAATGCCCGACGGCCGTTGATCGACCACCAGTAGAGTGACAAAATATTTGCGCATCTCGCGGGCAATCGTGCCAAAGATCGTTTGCCGCACGGTGGCTGTGTCGAGAAAGCGATGGGCTTCTTCGATAGTAATCACCAGTTGTCGGGGGCGATCGCTGGGATTTTTGGTTTGCAAAAAAGTCTCCGACTTGCGTACATAGCTGGCATGAATGCGGCGGGCAATCACATTGGTAGCCAGCATGTAGGACAGCAGATTAGACTGGGAGCCAAACTCCACCACCACATGCTTTCCGGCTTCTAGGGATGCCAGAATTTGATCGACATAATTGTGGGGACAGGTATGGCGCAGGTATTTCAAGTCATCCAGACGAGTGAGCTTGCGCTGCAGGGCCATAATGGATGACTTACTGCCCATTTTCACCTCGCAAAATTCCTGGATCTCCTCATTGTTCATCGACAGTAGGCGCGTGATCCAGGTTTTGCCAAACTCGTTGCGCAGGATGATGGCATTTTCCAGGCTAGCTTCCGATAGGTTCAGCTCTTGCCGCACCAGCATCAGATCTTCGACATCAATTTGGTCATAGCTGATGTAGAGATCTTGGGCGTCGCGCACCCCTCGCCGCTTGGTGGAGGCCGAGTCTAGGGTGTAGATTTGCACCTGTCCTGGAAATAACTGCCGTAGACCTTTCACGGTGCTGAACTGCTTGCCTTCCTTGGCGGCTTCCCAGCCATATTCCGAATGCATGTCAAAGATCAGGTTGACGGCGGCCTGTTTGCGGATGATGCCCGATAGCAGCAATCGGGTGAGAAAGGATTTGCCAGTGCCCGATTTGCCAAATATCCCGTTGCTACGCTCCACAAAGCGATCGAGGTCTATGCAAATGGGCACGTCCATATCAATGGGGCGGCCAATGGAGAAGTTGTGACGGTGGGGATCGTCTTCCCAGCCAAAGACGGTACGGAAGTCGCGCTCTAGGGCATCGTAGACCTGGCTGAAATGACCGGGAATAGTTTTGACGGGCAGCAGGCTCATAGCGACAGAGCCGTCAGATTCACCTGTAGCAAACTCTTCGACACCCTCTTGGGACGGTGTAAACATGAGCATGGGAGTCAGGCTAATGGTGCCATAGGTGCCGGTGCCAGCCAAGACGTCTTGCAGATAGGTGTTGCTGGGATCGGGGGGGTTAGCCAAAATGCGAGGGCTGGCGGCGCAGAGCGTTACGTCGGTCAACATGCAGAAAAAACGCGATCGCACCCCTTGGATCACCAGAAATTTGCCGACCCGCATATCCTCAACCGAAATTCCTGGATGCAGCCGCACATCCAGCCCTTGGCTGAGGGAGCCTTGTATGACAGAACCGAGTGGTATATCTGGAAGCATTCCAGGCTATAGCGCTGTACCCCCTAGGGTCAGCGGTTAATACATGGGTTCTGTCTATTAGAACATACGTTCTTTTAGTTGTGCAACCCTGGTGGGCGTTACCCCCAGTGGGCTGCTTGCAGAAGCAGGCAAGCGATCGCTAACACCCCACCCGCCAGATAAAACCGGCCAACCACCTGGGTTTCTGCCCAGCCCGATAGTTCGAAGTGGTGGTGGAGGGGAGACATTTTGAAGAGGCGTTTGCCAATACCCTGCTCATCTTTCGTGGCTTTATAGTAGCCAACCTGGGCAATCACAGAGAGGGTTTCTACCAAGAAAATACCGCCAAGAATCAGCAGGCTGAAGAGGTTTTGGCTGAGCAAGGCCACCGCTGCCAAGGCACCACCTAGGGCCAGGGAGCCGGTGTCGCCCATGAAGACCCGGGCTGGGTTGCGGTTGTGTATCAAAAAGCCAACGCAGCCGCCCGCCATGCAGGCGCAGAAGAGCAACAGTCCCATAGAGGTTGGGGCGGCTAGGACGCCTAATCCCAAAAAGGCGATCGCACTCGTGCCGGCCGCCAGACCATCGACGCCATCAGTCAAATTAGTAGCATTACTTTCAGCGACTAGGGCAAACCAGGCAATCGGCCAGAATAGTAGACCTAGGGGAATTCCCCAGCCGAGGGGCAAAGCTAAATAGGTAACATCAACGGATTGATGGGTGTAGAGCCATAGGCAGAAGAGGCCGCCCGCCGTCACCTGAAGAGCTAGTTTGGTGCGGGGGGAGATGCCCTTGTTGGATTTGCGGCGGAGAATTTGCCAGTCGTCCAGCCAGCCAATGGCGGCGTAGGCCAAGGTCAGAGCAGAGACGGCTAAAACCTCCGACGAAAAACCTGACCAAACTACAGCGAGGGCGATCGCTGCTGGAATGAAGAAGATGCCGCCCATGGTAGGCGTGCCGGTTTTGCGCAGGTGGGCCTGGGGGCCGTCTTCCCGAATAATCTGCCCTGCCTTCAGCGATCGCAACATCGGTACAACCCAGTGACCTAGGGTCGCAGCGATCGCTCCCACACCCCAAAGGGGTAGCAAGAGAGATATTGGGCTCAACAACCGCTCAGCCTGCCAGTCGAGCATGGCTGCGGCTAGGCTCAAAAACGAGAACAGCATCCACAGGAGGGCCGTCCCAGACAGCTTACCTAGCCTTTGCTGCTCCAGTCTGCTAATTTTTGCATCCACGATTGGGTTTCCTCACACCAACACAACTCACACCACCGGAACGGTTTCCTGCCCATCTCAGGTCTATCTAAAGGTGATAACTGAGATAGCGTCCTCTATTCCTCACTCCGCCTAGGCAACATGCCCAAGGTATTGACTTGCATTCTACAGGCTTATGGAACCCGCATCGCCGCCTGAGATCAGCAGGGAGCGATCGGGGCCAGCCCGTTGACCTTGCCGATTAGTCGTCTAGATCGAGATCATCATCGTCGTCATCGTCGAAGCTATCATCATTGCTATCCATGAGTTCTGTGATTTCTTCCTCTTCCTCAGGGCCAAATGGATTACCCACCGTTTCGCGCTCCAAGAGACGGTTGGTACCTTCCAGCCAGTCCAAAATAGAAGCATCACGCTGAGCCGGAATCACACCGGCGGGTTGACTGCGAGGCGACTCGCGTAGGGCTGGATTGTTTTTCATGGGAGTGACCTCAGTGATTAACACTAGATGATATTAGGACGAGACTCAGGCAGCTACCCTGGGGCGATCGCAGCGGGGATGTTATCCCTAC
>DATNRH010000834.1 GCA_036703605.1 Candidatus Obscuribacterales bacterium
CACCGTGGTTATCAATTGGCTGGTGCAGGTTGCGAAAAACTTTACTACAGCGTCGTGATGGCGATCGGCAGAATCGTAGAAGGCGACCATCAGCCCTGTATCAATCAAAATCGCCGCCTGTGCCATTAGGATCGAGCTTGATAGCGCGCCTGAATTCTTTCGGAGATGAGAGCTTGGCGGGTCTCTCGCTCGGATAAGCCTCCTGTGGAGAGTAGGTGCTTAGGCACACCACCCATCCGCTGCAAAATCGTTGCCTGAGTCTGTGTGAGTGTAGGCGGCTCACAGCCTATAGCTACATTCTGGTCTGGGTGGGTTGCGGCATCAACCGGGAGGTGAGTTGCTTGCAATTCTTGCTCACGCAACAGTTCTAGCGCTTTTTCGATCACCTGCGAGTGTGAGCTAAAAGCGTGATTGTGCTGATAGTCTTCTACAAACGCCAGCAAAGACTGCGACAGGGAAATCGATAGCTTAGTAACCTGCATCGGCACACATCCCATTGAGAATAGGCGTACTAATAGGATAGTTTTACACTTTATATTGCCATTATGGCCCATAAAACTAGGTCTGCCCGTTCCATCTTCAACAGGCAGACCCTTATCCTCAGCCTTGGCGTCTAGCGTTCATCAGAGCGATCGCTCACGATTAGTTCAGACGTGATGGGTTCAGGGCGATCGCTGCTCACCAGTGCCTCACTGCCAGGAATCGACTTGCTGACCACCACCCGTTCCATCTGCTCCGGTGGAATCAGGTCTGGCTTTTGGGGAATAGGGGCAAACATGCCAACCCGAACGGCTAGGGGCATCCAGATATCTTGGTGTTTCTCCGAGCGGGATAGACCAGCCTGAAGCCCTGTCTTCGACCACGTTTGAGCAACTTGTAGCCCGTCAAAGCCATTGACGAAGTTGTTGAGAGCCACTTGTAGCGATGCTGCTGGGTTGAGGGTGACCCAAGTACCATTTTCTAGCTCGCGTACTTCAAAGTGCAGGTGAGGGCCGGTGGAGTTGCCGGTGCTGCCAACCCGTCCCACCACATCACCCTGGGCCACCGTATCGCCCGGCTTCACAAAAATTTCGGATAGGTGGGCATAGAGGGTTTCCTGGGTGCCGTCGTTGTGCGTCAAAACGACGGTCAACCCATAGCCTTGAAGAAACTCAGCGGTGACCACTTGTCCACTAAAGGCTGCCACCACCGGCGCTCCCATGGGCGCTCCTAGGTCAATCCCCGAGTGGAATCGGGCATCACCGAAAATGGGATGCTGCCGCCAGCCAAAGAGGGAGGTAATGGGAGCTGGAATGGAGAGGGGGAAAAGCAGGCTGCGATCGCCATTACTAGGCTGGCTGATGGGGCGAGTCGTAACGTTGTAGAAATTATCGAAGGAAGGAATTGGGTTGAGGCTAACGCCGTCTGGCCCGACTGAAACGGGGCCAAGGTTGACCGACTGCCCGCTGCTGCTAGCCGATGGCGCACAGAGAGACGCCAGGTCTTGCCCGCGTTCTAGGGTCGTTTGGCAGCCGGTGGAGCGCTCGGATAGAACGACGGAGCCAACTTGATCGGGGGCATAGGTTGCGCCGAGGTTGTAGTCATTGGCGCTGTCAATATCGCTGCCGCCGGCCAAGCTAGGCGGGCTTTGCATCAGATCATCCACCGACATGGGCGCTGACACATCAGCTCCATTGTCCTCAAACATGACATCCGGAGTGTTGGAGTAGATGGGCTGAGACGCTTCGGAGACGGGGCGCTCAGACGGCATGGGCACAGAGTCTAGCAGATCGTTGGCCGAAGGAACCTCTTGCACCTCGGTGGAATAATCAAGCTCCAGGCCTGGATCGAGGTCAGCGGCGGTTTGAGCGATCGCTGCACTGTGGACCAAAAGACTTGCCCCGCCAATGAGGCAAGCGGCACCCACGCGCTGGGGAGTCCATTGAATCAGGCTAGATGAAACAGACTGAAAAGAACGTCGCTGAGTCATTGCGGATTATCACTTGGCATAGCACTGAAGAACGCGATCGAACGTATCACCTGATCTCTCATTTCAGAGAAATATTGATCTGTCCGCATGATGACCGATGGGATGACGAACGATCGTCCTACTATCGGTTCATTAGGTTGGGGGATACCAGCCTTGGGACGAGCACAGGGGAGGTGAATGAGTTAAGACAAAGAATAATCTCGAATTATCCTAGCGAATCATCGCAGTACAACACAAACTGTAACACTCCAAGGAACATCTCGGTATCATCCGGTTGGCAGGCGAGAACCCCTGGGTGTAGATCGTTGATGTCCTCCCAAAAGTTCCCGAGCGATCGCTTCTGGTTCATCCAGGGGCCTAGAGGCTACTCCAGCAGTGTCGATTCGTAGGCGCGGCAATCCTGGCAGGGACCGGTAGGATTCACGGCACAGCGCACATAGGGCGATCGCGCATTTAAGCGGCAACTGATATCACCCATCACATAGCCTAAGCCTTCCACATACTGGCGATCGGGGTGGTGTTCTAGGGATGGCAGCCCCCGAGATGCCAGCGAGTCGAGGGCTAATTGCAGCCGTGCCTGGGCACGAGCATCGGCCCGGCGCAGGACGAGCCAAGAGGCGATGGATGGCGAGAGTCCAATCAAGAGAATGAGCAGTGCAATCACCATAGATGCAACGAGATTCAGCTAGACTCCATCAAGTTTACCGACATGATGCGGCTTTCTCCGCCGTCTGGCAAGGGATCGAACCCTGTAGGGGTTGCCCAGGGCGATCGCTACAGGGTTCGAGAGATGGGAAAGCGATCGCCCTCGATTCAGCCTAGGGGCAGCTATTGTCCTTGGGCAAAATAGTCCGTGGATCGACCGGTTCCCCATCCGGCTTACGGATTTCAAAATGTAGGTGAATGGAATAGCCACCGCCGTCGATTTCCCGCCCTTCGCCGTCAAAGCCCGACCCGCCCCGGATGCCAATTAACTGACCGCGCTTCACGGCTTGCCCCGGCTTTACAGCAATGGAGCGCATGTGAAAGTAGACGTGCTGCCAACCATCCGCCCGCTGGATGTAAATAGCACGTCCCTCCGCCCCGGAAGTGTCATTTTTGACAGTTTTAACGACTCCATCGCTGGCCGCGTAGCATTCATCTGGGGTGTAGCCACCAATGTCTACGCCTGCATGGAGGCGTCCGCGGGCAAATCCAAATTCACACTTGGGGCCGCAACTGGTACCTTTCATCGGCCAAGCCCAGCCGGTGTCGGAGGGAATGCCCATAGCTGCCCGCTGGACAATCACCGGTTTACCATCTTCTCCAAGAACGCGCACATGGGGCACATAGACATACCAGGTATCTTGCCCCTGGATCGCTTCGGCAAGCTTCACCTGATAGTGGTTCATCTCGTTTTCGTTGTACTCCAGCAGACCAAGTTCGACGCCTCCACGCAGGGCAGCCTTTTCGGTGTCGGCTAGCTCCGATCCCTGAATGGGCTTGAGCTTGAGCAGCGTACTGTCGATCACCTGCAGCTTGAGTTTCGGCGGTGCGGCTGCATCCACAATCCGAACGTGGGGAGCGTAGACATACCAGCGATCACGCCCCTGGAGCGCCGCCGCAAGCTGGACGTTGAAGTGATCTGCTTCTTCGGTATAGGCAACAATATCGAGGGTGGTATTGGCAGCGATCGCCGTCTTGTCTGTGTCGGATAGTTGGGTCGATTGAACCGGTTTAGCCTTGAAAAACGTAGTGCCAAGCGTAGTCAGTTTCATAGGTTTCCTCTCGGTACGATGCAAACAGGTGACCTGATAGATGTTGGGCTGATGGACTGACCCACGATGGGATCACAGGGGGGAAACATAGAGTTTGAAACCTCGCACCGTAACCGTTGATCCTTAAGAAGAGGAGGAGCAGCAATCAGCTCGCCTAGTCCTTCGGGTGTAGAGTTGGGGGTGAGGGAAAGCAACGTTGGTCAGCCAACCAGGCGATCGGGAACAAATCTTCCATCAGTGTGCCTTAGGTCACTCAGAAACGTGCTGGACTTCATCAAGCTTTAACGGAAGATGGCGAAAAGCTGCAAAATCCTCCCATTTTTAGAAACCTGCTTTACACTCGGACGGGACTCTATGTCCTAACGCCCAACCAACCACTCTGATCAGCAACGGATGGGGAAGTACGCCTTCATCTGACGCGTTCTGACAGATGAGGATAGGGCGTGGTAGGTTCTAAAGGGCCATGTTCCAACTCTATACCAGCAATACTGATAGGCAAGACCCATGAGCAACTTAGCGGGAGTGAATGTTTTAGTTGATGGTTATAACCTGCAACTCAGCCAAGGAACCGGCATCAAAACCTATGGCATTAGCTTGGTGCGATCGCTCAAAGACCTAGGCGCAGAGGTCAACGTGCTATATGGGCGTAACATTCCTAAGTTAAAAGATGCATCCTTGGAAGAAGTCTTATTCTTTGATGTGCATGAAGGGCCCCATCGATATTCACACGGACCTTATCTGAAGCGATCGGCCCGCCTGTTGCTAGATGCTAGCCGCACCCTCAGCCATCAGTCGTTTACAGCCCGCCAAATTGATACAGGGCATGTGGTGATACGTGGATCCGTGCGGGGTAGTTTTATGGCTTCGATCACGGATTTGCTAGATATTACCGGAACCTATAACCTACCTGGCTGCTATCAAACAGCTGCAGCCCTGTTTCGGCTAGGGCTTTCCATGGGCGTCACCTTACCCAAAAAGGTCGATATCTTCCACGCCACCTACACCCTACCGATGACGGTACCCGGTGCCCAAAAAATTACCACCATCCACGACCTGATTCCCCTGCGCTTGCCCTACACCACCTTGGATAATAAGCGGCTATTTTACAAGGTGGTGCAACGCTGCCTCAAAAATTCTGCCCTAATTCTTACCGTATCTGAACATTCCAAGCGAGATATGGTAGATTTATTTGATGTCCATCCTGACAAGATTCAGGTAACCTATCAACCCATTGCCCTAGAGCCGTTGAATAAAACACCGGAGGAGATCCAGCGCTATCTCAAACGGTTTCGCATTGAGCGCAAAAACTACATTTTGTTTGTAGGGGCGATCGAACCTAAGAAAAACCTAGGCCGCCTGATTGACGCCTATGCTCGGTTAGACACCGATACGCAGTTTGTCATCGTGGGCAAGCGAGGCTGGCTGTGGGAAAACGAAATCGGGGCGATCGATACTATTTTCGGGACAGAGGTAGCTAAGAAAAAGTTTCGCCTGCTGGACTATGTCACCACTGAAGATTTGCGCCATCTCTATGCCGGAGCAACCTGCCTGGCATTTCCTTCTCTGTACGAAGGCTTTGGGCTCCCGCCGCTGGAGGCCATGTCCTTTGGCTGTCCGGTGATTACCTCCAACGTATCGTCATTGCCAGAGGTTTGCGGAGACGCGGCACTCTATGTAGATCCTTATAGCGTGTCGGATATGGAACAAAAGCTATCCCAACTCCTAGGCGACGAAGCCTTGCAAAAGGATCTAGCCAAAGCTGGTAAGCAAAATGCAGAGCGGTTTAGCCTAGAGCGCTATAACGAACGTCTGCAGCAGGCCTACCAGCTCGTGCTTTAGGGAGCGATCGCGGCCGACTCCAACCTTACAAGAACGCTTTGGTGATAGGCATCGGCGTCAGCATGGTTGGTGGGGTCTAACGCGTTCCAGTTTGGATGGGCGGTGAGGACGGCAAACACTGGATTGGCGAAGACTAGCGTCCAGGTCTCGATGACAGAGAACAGGTGCTGCGGTAGGGTCGGTATCTGACCTTTATGGATGATCACCCACTGGTTATAGCCCATCGGCTTTTTCAGGGCTTGTAGGTAGGGTGTCAGTTGCCCTGGGAAATACTCGGCAAATTCTATGGGGCCAACTATTTTCTCGCTCGTGAGCCAGTGCTGACGAACAAACTGCGCCGTTTCTCGCCAATAGACGTCATCAAGGGGAAATAAGAAGGGGCGATCGCTTTCGGATAAGGGTTCAACCTCGGGGCTGAGGCGGATCTGGTTCACAGCAAGGCCTATGGGGCGGTAGTCGGGATTGCTAGGATCCAAGGATTGCAGGGATTGCGTGCGTGGCACCTGGAAGCGGAGGCGGGTGAAGGGGCGATCGCTCTCAATCACGCTCTGGGGAATGGTGCCTTGATAGATCACCAGAAATAGACCGTCATCTTGAACATGACAGATCTTGGTGAGGGGAATGGGGCGATCGCCCACGGTGAGGGTCAGACCATTGACGACCTCTGGCGTAATGCCGCCGACGACCTTCATGCGCAGGGTGAGATCCTGTCCGCTGGCCAGGGGGAGATCCAGGGTAGATTCTGTGGCAGGGCCGGTCCAGCGAAAGAGGGTGTCAGCATGGCCCTCGCGCAAATGCCAGCCGGTGCCGGAAATCGGTTGGTCAAAGGTTAGGTCAAGCTGATGGATTTTGGGGTGCTGGTGAGCGGTGTAGCAGTCGATGTAATGACGCTCTAGCCAAGACTCCGGAGCCGTTTGGTTTTGGGAGTCTGGCGATCCGTAGGTAGCTTCGAGGGTGGCCTGCATCTGGGTGAAGCGATCGCGAAACTGCTCAACGGCACGATCGTAGAGAACCAGATCGCCCTGGTTCATGTCGCGCAGGCAGTCGAGAGTACCGCTCGATACACCTTGGAGGTAGTCGGATGTCTTGGCAATCATCAGCTTCTGGTATTGCACAATTGGATACCAGCCAAAGCTGTAGGACAGTAGTGCCATGGATGCCTGAAAATCCTCCAAGATGCCAAAAAAGACTAGATCGTCAAGGCGTTTAGCAGCAATCTCCAGCAGATTTTCCGTGGAGGGATGGCTGGCATCAGTGGTGGCGGTGGCCATGGCCCGCAGGTGTGGGTCGCGCATGGCCTCTTGCACGAAGGGATCGCGCACAAAGCTGTCTAGATCGGTGGCGATCGCTCGCTGCTGTAGCTTAATTCTGGTTTCGAGAGCCACGCCAGCCTGATGGTTGAACTGATAGACAGCGTCTACGTGTTCTTGCTGATTTTTCCATGAATCGGGGTAGTCGTTCATGAAATTGTATTCCGAGATAGTGCGCTGCACGGGATCTCGAAACATGGAAATAAATACGGGAGATGCTACAAATTGGGTGTAATCATCCCAGGTGAAATGACCGCGAATCAATCGATAGTCTGACGAAAGAAACGGGGACGTGGCCAGGTGGCACCAAAGTTGAGATGGACAGATGTCTTGACGGTGGAACTTGGCGTCTAGCAGGGAGATGAGGGTGGTTCCTGCGGTTTTGGGCACGTGAACAAAACACAGCGTATCGTGAGGCTGAAGCTTGTAGGGAATCGGACTCATAAAGGATTGATCCTAGGTAGCCAAAATAGAAAAACAGGTTGTATTGGTCTTAGGCAGATGATGTTGCGTAATCTAGGGGTGGCAGAGTAACCCTTTTACAGTCTTAGCAAGAATTGGGGTGGAATGCGATCGCCCAATGGCTGAATTGCACCTCCACCCAATGGGCTCCCCCGAATGGCGTACCCTTGTCTGCTGTTCCCTAGCATCTTCCCTAGTGATCTCCTAGGTTGCCTGCCATAGCTTAATCTGCCCGTCCCAGCAGCCACTGGCTAGGAGGTTGCTGAAGGGCGCAAACACCGCCGACCAAACCCAACTGTCATGATCACTCATCACATGCAGCAAGCTGCCGGTGCGGGCATCCCAGAGGCGAATGGTGCGATCGCTGCTGGCACTCACCAAAAGGCGACCATCTCGGCTAAAGGCCACCGAGTTGACGGATTGATTATGGGTATCCAAGGTGTAGATCACCTGCCCTGTATCCCAGTCCCACAGGCGAATGGTGTTGTCGGCGCTACCGCTGGCGATCGCTTTTCCGTCGGGACTCACGCAGACCGACAGCACTTCCCCTTGGTGCCCGGAAAGGAAGCGCACCGGCTTACGGCTGCTCAGGGTCCACATGCCCAAGGTTTGGTCATGGCTACCGCTGACTAGCATCGGCTGTTTGGGGTTCACCGCCAAGGACAGCACCCAGTGGTCATGGCCCTGCAAGGTGCGGTGTAGGCTGCCGGTTGAAAGTTTCCAAAGACGAATGGTTTTGTCGTGGCTCGCCGTCGCGATCGCCCGATCGCCGGGGATAAAAATCACCGATCGCACCCAGTCTCCATGGCCGGTGAGAACGCTCTCTAGGCTACCGGTTGCTGCTTGCCAGATGCGCACGGTTTTATCATTACTGCAGCTAGCCACGCGGATGCCATCGTAGCTAATCGCCACATCCCGCACCCATGCTTCATGCCCCTCCAGCGATCGCGCTAACTCGCCCGTTTTCAGAGACCAAAGTTTTACCGTTTTATCGCCACTACCACTAACCAACCATTGGCCTTGAGGATCGAGGGCTAGGGCTCTAACCCAGGCAGAATGTCCGGTCAATGTTTGAATACATCGCCATGCTTGGGATGAGATTTGGTTCATGGTTTAAGAACTCAACAAGGTAAAGATGCACAGCGTTGTAGATACAG
>DATNRH010000835.1 GCA_036703605.1 Candidatus Obscuribacterales bacterium
CGGCTTATTTAGTTCAGGATTGTGCAACAGCAGTTCCTATTTTTGATCAGGTGATTGAAATCAATGCTTCAGAAAAATTAGTGGGGCAAGCGAGCCGGTTGAAGGATGAATGTGCCGTGTTGAGCCAAGTCTTATCCGCACAAGCAGACGACGATGCGACGGCCAGCCTCATGACTGCCCAAGATTACATCACACTCTATGGCAGCAGTGTTCATGCGGCGGCTATCCGCGAGCGGAACGTGGCCTTAGTGTCGGCTCAAACGCCCGAGGCATTGGCCATCCCAGAGGTGTGCGATCGCTTCAATGAATTCTTAAGCAGCCAGCTCATTCCCCCATCTGCTGACCTTGTCCCGCCAGTAGCCTACAGTTGTGGCCAGCAGTACGGAAGCAATGGAGACTATGAGCGGGCGATCGACAGCTATCTCTTGGTACAAACTCAATATCCAGAGCACGACTTAGCGCCCAAGGCGGAGGCCAGCCTAGCCGATATGATGGTTGCACAAGCCCATGCCTCAGGAGCAGGTAGCCTTCCCCAACCCGGACGGAGTGGCTCTGCACCAACCGGAAGCACCGTTGTCGTGATTCAGAATGCCTCCCCTGAACCGATGCGCATTGCCTTCTCTGGCTCTGAGCGGAAAATAGAAACCCTAGACCCCTGCTTAACCTGCCAAGTCTATGTGGATGAGCCACCCGCGACTTGTCCAGAGCTAGCCCCAGAGGGCATTTATGTGCTTGACCCAGGGGTGTATAACGTTGTCGTTACCTCCTCAAACAATAGAGCGATCTCTCCTTTTATTGGACAATGGAGCCTGCATAGCGGAAACGAGTATAACAACTGCTTCTTTACCGTTCAACGTTCCGCAGGTTCTTAACCTCATTTCTCTCGGAATTCTTGTCAGCCACATCGTCATTAACAAGAATTCCGAGCCCTTAAAACCTAAAGATCAATGGCCAGAAAAGCGTATTCTCTCCTTTCATCTTCAAAGCCATAAAGCGATCGCCCCAAGAACAGTCTAATGATCTAATCTGACGATCAATGTTCTAATTTGATGATCTAATTAACAGCCTTGAGATAGGCTAATAATTTAGAAAATTAAATTCAAGCCCATTAATAAAGAGTCATTAAAATGGTAACAAAATCTCATACCTATCAAGCTATTTGGCAGGATTCTCAAAAAATTAATTGGCAGGTTTCAGATCTCATTAGTCCCAATTTGACGTTTGATTTCAAGCGTCCCTTTTTGCCAGAATCCATTGCCCAAGTAGCGGATATGCCTGGGCTAAATAGGCTGGAAAAGCTCACCCTTAATCACCTTCGCGGCTATAGCTACCTGCATTTGTTTGTGCTGGTGGAGCAGTTTATTATCCCAATGGTGCTCGACCAAGTGAAGGCTTTGGGCTATGACGATATCTTTGCGACCCAGTCATTGCTGGGGTTTGCGGAGGATGAGAGCAAACATATTCATCTGTTTCAGAGCTTTGCCCAGGCTTTTGAGCAGGGGTTTGGGACGCCCTGTGAATTTATTGGCCCAACTCCCGCGATCGTGGCTCAAATTCTCAGCCACCATCCGCTGGCGGTGCTGCTGCTGACGCTCCAGTTTGAATGGACGACCCAGAGCCACTACCTGGAGAGCATGCGTCACAACCACGAGGAGGACTTAGACCCCCGCTTTTGCGACCTGCTCAAATTTCACTGGCTGGAAGAGGCTCAGCACACGAAGCTGGATGTGCTGCTCACCTACGCGCTGATAGATCGCATGTTGGTCTCCCAGGTAGAGGGGGCGATCGCCGATTATCTCACCCTACTGCATCTACTCCACAATGCGCTGATGCAGCAGGTCGACCTGGATGTGAGCAACCTGGAGCGTCGCCTCCAGAGATCGATTGCCTCACCA
>DATNRH010000836.1 GCA_036703605.1 Candidatus Obscuribacterales bacterium
CGGCAATATTATGGGCCGCGTCGTGGATTTGGAACGACTCCGGCTCATCGTGGATCACGGGCGGGGCCGGCGGGGACGATCGATCGGGCAGCATCTCCAGGGCGCGATCGCCCATGGCCAGCACCGGGTCAAGCACCGGGGGCAATAGTTCGTAGTCTACGTCGATTAACTCACAGGCCTGGATGGCGATCGCTTCAGTTTCAGCCACCACCGCCGCCACGCGATCGCCCACAAACCGGACTTTGTTGTCCAGCAGATAGTGATCGTGGGGATCGGGCACCGGCGCACCATGGCCAGCGGTGGAGTAGGGGCGGCGTTCCGCGTCCTCATGGGTGAGCACCAGCACCACGCCGGGCAGAGCCTTGGCTTTCTGGGTATCAATACGACGCAGGCGGGCATGGGCATGGGGCGATCGCACCACCTTCAAGTGCAGCAGGCCCGCTGGGGCAATGTCATCGGTGTAGACCGGCGCGCCGCTGACGATGTCTGGGCCATCCTGCTTCGGAACATTCTCGCCGACGCGATCGCAGATACTAGTCTCGGATGTCCGATCTACGCCCTGTTTACCCGCCGCAATACTAGCCACGATCGCCTGATAGCCGGTGCAGCGACAGAGGTTGCCGTCCATCTGCTGGCGGATCGCCTCCGGGGTAGTGGCGGTCATCTTCTCCGCACTCATGATCATGCCCGGCGTGCAGTAGCCACACTGAAATCCCTGCTCCTGTAAAAACGCTTGCTGCATGGGACTGTCGCCCCCCAGCCCTTCAATGGTGGTGAGCGATCGCCCCTCGGCCCGGCGAGCGGGGTAGATACAGCTATGCACTGCCTCGCCATCCACCCAGATAGTGCAGCTACCACAATCACCGGTTTCACAGACCCGATGCACCCCCATATAGCCCTGCTGGCGCAACAGACTGAGGAGACTACTGCCCGCTGTGCAGGAAACAGCATGGGTTTGATGATTGACCTGAAGGGAAAAAGACTCTGTCATAGGTGGCATGTGCGGGGATTAGCAAGGTAGATCGGCAAGGGCACGGCCCATCAGCACCTGGGTAAGATGGCGACGATAGGCGGCGCTGGCTAGGGTGTCGTCGAGGTAGGCACTGGCGGGAATCTGAGCGTCTAATAAATCGGCAAGCTGAGGGATCGTGGGAATGCCCTCGGCTTGCACCAGATAAGGCCGGCCCACCGATGCGCCAATGCAAAACCGCACCTGTTGCGCCACGGGATCGTAGGCCGCTGTCACCAGGGCGATCGCCAATCCCGCTGATGCCGAGCAAAACCGGTGATAGCTGGTAGTCCAGGTCATAGACTGGGCAGGAATATGCATGGAGCGTAGCACCTCCCCCGGCTGCAAGATCGTCTGCCTTGCCCCCGTTTGAAACTGCTGGGCCGGCACCCGCCGCATCGCCCCCGCTGGTGTCCACAGCTCATACTCGGCATCCAGCAGCACCATCACCGGCGCAAAGGTACCCGCCGGCAGCGCCAAGCAAAGATTGCCCGCCACGGTCGCCAGGGTTTGCACTTTGAACGAGGCCAGTTCCTGCACGCCTTGCTGCAGGGCCTGCATGGCAGTCCAGGGTTCTGGGAGGCGATCGCTGATCAGCCGCTGCATGGGACAGGTGGCCCCGAGGGTCAAACCGGTAGGTGTCACCGTTAACTCATCCCAGCCTAACGCCTGCATATCGACTAGAGTTTGCACCTGGGGTTGGGGTTCGGTAAACAGCCAAGTGCCTCCGGCTAGCCAAGCCCAGGTAGGTTGCCAATCCCCCAGTTCTTGGAGGGTTTTGGGACGACGATAGGTATCAACACTGTGTAAGTCCATGGTGGCTGAGTATCTAGCACCCTCCACCATAGCGGTCTCTAGGGAGAGGAAAGTGTATTCCCCCATACTCCCTGGTGGGCTAATCCAGGCTCATACGTGAGAGGACAAACGATGGGCCAGTATTTCGACGTTGATCAATGCTCAGATCCGTAGAAGAAGAGGGTTGAGCGACGTCGAAACCCGGCCACTTGGCTTCATGGGTCATGGTCATCGGTCTTCGACGTTGATCAATGCTCAAATCTTGATGAGAAAAGGGTTGATCAACGCCGAAACCCGCTCACTTGGCATTAAATCGAGCCCGCCTACGGATCGTCATGGGTAATAGTCATCGGTTGTAATGGTCATCGGTCAACATATCGGCGAGTAACCAATCCTCCTCAGGCAGGCGGGCGGGGCGTAGGGGCAGGCAAATGGTGAAACAGGTTGACTGGTCTGGGGAGTAGACCTGGATGGTGCCACCGAGATATTCCACCAGCTTCTTCGTGAGGGTGAGCCCTAGACCGGTGCCGCCGTGTTTCCAGCGATCGCTGTTGGTGATGCGATAGAACTTATCGAAAATATAGGGCAGTTCACTATCGGGAATCTGCACACCAAAGTTTTGAAACCTCAGGTGGAGCTGGTTGTCTTTGACCTGCACAGCAAGCAAGATGCGATCGCCCGGTGGGGTGTATTTACAGGCATTGTTTAGTAATTCGGTCATGATGCGCTTCAGGCTAGCCGGATCGGTAACAATGGGCGGCAAGTTCTCAGCAATCTCGGCTTCAAAGGTCTGCTGCTGGGCTTCTGCCCGAATGTGAAAAGTTTCTACGATAGAGGCTGACCATGCTTTTAGATCAATGGTGTCGAGTTCTAAGGGTTTGGTGCCGGCATCCAGATGCTGCAAGTCCAGCAGATCGTTAATCAAGGAAATCTCTTGAATCGATTCCTGGTGGAGAATGCTTAGGTAGCGATTAGCCCGCTCGTCGGTGATCCCCAGTTGCTCGAAGGTAATTTGCAGCATCTGGGTGGCGACGCGAATGCTGGCTAGGGGGGTGCGCAGTTCGTGGGAAATGGTGCTCAGGAAATCATCCTTGAGGAGATTAAGGCGTTCGAGATTTTGCACCTGGGCCTGGGCCGATTGATAAAGCCGAGCTTGACGGATGGCGATCGCACATTGATTGGCCACCTGTCGCACCAGCCGTAGATCCTGCTCCGAGCGAGCCTGGTAGGTGTGATCAATCAACCAAAGATCACCAAGAATGCCTTGATCATCAAAGATAGGACAGGCTAGGGAGACTACTGGGCCGCGATCGACATTGGGTAAGAGGGAACAGAATTGAATCGACTCGCCCTGCATTAAGGGTTGGTAGAGTTCTGGAAAGGCGGAGAGCGCCACACTCCGATCTTTGTAATCTCCGCCGGGCAGGGTGGTGTATTCATAAACCACCGTGGCTAGTCCGGTTTGTAGATTGTAGCGAGAGGCATTACAGCCACAGACGCCCAGAGCCTGGGTGAGCTCACGCACGGCCGTTTCGAAAATCAGATCTTCATCCAAGGTATCGCGCACCTTATCGGTAATCCGCTTCAGGGTGTCTTCAAACTCAAAGGCAATTTGCAGCTCGGTGGTACGAGCTTTCACCTGACGCTCTAGATCATTATTGAGATGCTGGAGCTGATGGTGTAGTTCTGACTGCTGGATGGCGATCGCCAGTTGACTAGCTAATTGCTGGAGCATCGATGCCTCCCAAGATTGCCAGGCACGAGGCTGCTTGCAGTGCTGCACGATCAACAAGCCCCATAGATTCTCAGCTTGCAGGATCGGCACCACCAGATTGGCCTTGACCTGTAGGGTCTCCAGCATCTCGACGTGACAGGCCTGCAGGGATGCCTGTGTGATGTCATCAATGGCGCGGATATGCCCCTGTTCATAAGGGCGATGCCATTGTGAAGCAAAGCACGGATCGTGGATGGTTTCACCGATGATGCTCAAGGCTGGATAGCTGACGGCTTCAGCAATGACCGTACCGCTCCAGTTAGCCTGGAAACGGAAAATCAAAGCGCGATCGGTAGCCAACAATTGCTGCACTTCCGACACAGCAGCATTAAGAATGTCTTGGAGTTGGAGTGATTGGCGAATCCGCTGGGTGATCAGGCGCAACAGCCGTTCTTGCCGCATGCCCTGGCGCATCAAGTCTTCCTGCTGCTGCAAGCGTTTATTTTGATCTAAAAGCTGTTGCTTTTGACGCACAATCGTAAGCTGGCAGGAGATACGCGCTAGGATTTCTCCCGTTTGAACAGGTTTCGTGATGTAATCCACGGCACCCACTTCAAAGGCCCGAACCTTTTCCTGACTCTGATCCTCGGCACTCAAGAAAATCACCGGAATATCACAGGTATCCGGTTGAGACTTGAGGGTGGCGCAGAGTTCATAGCCATCCATGTCCGGCATCCGAACATCCAGCAAGATCAAGTCTGGCCGCTCTGCTTGGATGGTACTAAGCGCCATTTTGCCCGAAAGGGCTTTACGCACGTCGTAGCCATGCTGAATCAAGAGGGCCGACATCATCCGCACGTGATCAATTTGATCATCAATAACCAGAAGATTGGCATTAGGAGATGTCATAGACCTTAACTGGATAACAAGATGACAGCGTTCGTTTCTAGAGTAGGGTTTGGCACACTCACACCTAGGAGAACGTAGCCAATGTGGACGAGCTAGATGGCAGCAACCCAATACTCTCTGGATAAAAAATTAAGCCCATCTCTACTTAGTATTCCGCCAAAACTCAGAATCGAACACATACTGGGCAAATTAAGAGGCGATCGCCCCATCGATCACCTGTCGTCTTAGCTTGAACGGTGGGCACTAGATGGAAGGGTGAGCCTAGGATGAGAAGGTGAGATTGGGTGTTGGATGTGGGCTATAGTGGCGGTGGATTTTTGATCGATGCCTTGCCAGCCTTGCCTGACTATTCCTGTTTGAACGTCCCCTAGACCTGCGATCGCCCCCATGATGAATGCCCCCGAATCTAAGACCCAGATATCTCTCTTTTCTGCTGACCATTTGCGGACATTGCAGCGGCCAACGCTGGTAGAACCGAGTTTAGAAATGAGCCATGATGCCTTAGTGCATTGGATAGAAGCGATCGCTGCCTTTCAACGTACCGTCACGATTACTCCGCCACTGCAGCAGACCAGCTTGTTTGACACTGCTGCCGAACCGCTCCTCGATGCGGAGGCGATCGATCCCTTTCAGTTGCCGCGCCAAAATGCCGAATTCTGGCGCTGGAAGGCTGATGACGCTGGCGTTGCGGCTCTCTATTTTGTGATTGACTGCACCGTGCCCATCTTGCTCTACGTAGGCGAAACGGTGAAGTCCAACCAGCGCTGGAAAGGACTGCATGACTGTAAGCGCTATCTGATGAACTATCGCCAAATCCATCAGCGGCACCAACGCCCCTCCTCGTTAAATATCGCCTTTTGGCGTGATGCACCGGCAGATACCCGCCAACGGCAGCGACTGGAGTCTGCTCTGATCCACAAATGGCGATCGCCCTTTAATAAGGAGAACTGGACATTCTGGGGGACACCCTTTACTACGGGCTCATAGAAAGCTCCAGAAAATTGACGACATAGTCATAACACTATATGGCTATATTTGCGTGAGCGATTGATCGGCGATCGTGCTGCTGGCGCATTGTAACTGAGGGTCATGTACAGAATGACCGTTCTCGGTTCGTTAAAAATAACTATCCTCAAGATTTAGCCTTCGATTTCCCATTGGACGATCTACGCGGCATGTGTGCGGTCTTTATTTATGACGATCTTTAACTGGCTATTCAAGATTCAGTTAGTCAGTAATGTCAGAGGATTAATCCGCGTCCTATGGGTAAGGATAAGCAAAATGGCCGCTAGGATCATCCTGGTTGGACTGATAAGTTAGACCATGAAGACATAGGTCTAGGACTTGAACACGAGGTGACGACCGCCCCTGCTAAAGAACACCAAATTCCTGCAGCGCGGGCACAAAATTACGATTCTCATGGCCAGAGCGACTGAGTTTGATCAGGGCAAAGCGCTGGAGTGGAGTCAGGTCTGCCCATTGAGGGAGGGCGATCGCCACTTGGCATTCTTCGGCCTTGGCTTGGACGCTGTCGGGAATGCTTTGGGCATCGAGCCAGGGCGGAGCTGGATCACAGGGCAGTTCACCAGCGGGTTGTCCTGTGGATTGGGTGATCATCTGCTGGAGAGCCTGACGATAGTGATCGCTCTCCGCTGGCGACTCGCAGGGCAACTCTAGGAGGGTCTGGCGATCGCCCTGGCTGAGATGATGCCAATGGGTGAGTTTGAGCTTAACGCCGCAGGTATCGAGCTTGTAGCGAATCTGCATGGGAATGCAGCGCAGGGATTCAACAAAGTCTGCTTCAAATTGAAAAAAAGTCATCATCGGTTGGGCATAACAGCCATCAGAGAGCACAAACCCAGAGTCTCGATGGGTCTAGATATGGGTCTAGATCTAGTGTGCCATTCAGTGCGCCATTGCTTGGCTGTCATTTTCGCCAAGGCTTGGTACCCATTTCGGTAGCGGCAGACCATAGGAGGTAGAGAATCAGTAAGCTGATGCCGGCCAGGAAAGGGATCAAATCGGTAGGCATGGGAAAAGAGGAGAAACGTTAGACAGGAGGAGCAAGGAGTTGGACGCGATCGTCCAACCCTATAGCCATCGTCCCATGGGCTAGGCCATCCAGAAACCCTGGAGAAGTTCAAACGTTTGAGCATTCATCTAGGAGGATCGGTCTACCAGACTGACTCCTTGCCCCCTAGCGCAACCAGCCCCGTAGTCGCGCCGCTACCTGGGGACGTCGTAGCTTCCGCATCGCCTTAGTTTGAATTTGCCGTACCCGTTCCCGAGATAGATTGAATAATCCACCTACCTCTTCTAGGGTATGGGATTCACCCGTTTGTAGACCATAGCGCAGAGCAATAATATCCCGCTCTCGTTCGTTCAAAACTTCCCCTAGGATGGCGTAGATGTCTTGGCGCATCATCGAGTCA
>DATNRH010000837.1 GCA_036703605.1 Candidatus Obscuribacterales bacterium
GCCGTGTGCACGAAGCTGATTTGGACAGAGCAAGGTGTTGGGAAGGTCGTTGCCAACATAGATTGCCTCGTGGAGGACCAACAGGTAGTCTTCTCCAGTCATAGAATCGGTCCGGACCGTCGCGATCGTGCCTATGTTGAATATTTTCTTCCCATACCCTGGGGCGAAGGCAGAGACCTGTACAGTCCTGTCGGCAGGCCCTAGTGGGAGCGTGTTAGATCCTCCAACACAGGTATCTGCGTGGGTGTCTAACTCACAGTAGCGAGCCTCGTCTTCGGAGGAGCTCACACTGTACGAAGCGCAGATCCGGCGCATAGCAGCAGCAAGTTGTGGTGAAATGTGGGGTACTAATAAGTCGACAGCTTCAGCTGCATTAGTAGGTGGAGATCATTCGCGATCAGTGAGGTCTTCCTCCTCTTCAGAGGCTTCTGCGTCGGAATTGGCGGGCTCACCATCACTATCCGAGTGGTCTACCTCGTAGGTATCATGGTCACTGAGTTCTCCACAGTCCTGGGCATCCTTGATTGCCTTTTGGGCGATCTCAATGCCCATTCGGTAGGCCTGCTTGATCTCATTGATAGTGGCATGACGGGCCGAGGCACAGGCCCAGGCATGGTAGAGGGCCGCTTCTTCGACACCTCCTTCTGCACAGCGGCGTTTGAGCTCTTTGTCATAATCCAGGAGCATCTTGTGGTAGGGCTTATTCTCTGGGGCAATCCGGCCGTAGAAGTACCTGTCTAGGCGGCAGCACACAAAGAGATAACCGCGTACCTGTAGACGTTGCCACTTGCACTTGATTGAATCCGGATCGGCCTCATATTTGGCAAGTAGAGCCATCATGGGCTCACACTTATCCGAGACGCGCCGGTAGGTAACAGCCGAATGGTGGGCAGCAAGCCTCTTCTTCCGCTGTTCCTCAGGCTCAACCTGGTAGTCGACCAGGTGGCTCTCTGTGATCCGGGCCCGGTGGTTGTCAATAGCCCTCTTCTGTTGTCGAGTAAGGATGTACTGCTGCTCTTCGTCGAGCCCTTCTTCATTGTAGAACTGTTCGTGTTCTTCAGTAGGGTCGATTCCGAGCATGTAGCACTCGTCAATAGACAGGAAGTAGGTGAACTCGTTGGGGCCCTTCTCATCAACCACAGTGAGAGATCTAAAGTCATAGTCGAGGGAGAAGTTGGCCCTGACTTCAATCTCATCATTGTCCGAGTCGATTTCTATGGGCTGGATCGAGGGAGCCATGGCTGCGGCAGCAGCCGGTGGACCCTTCTTGGGTCGCCCCTCCTTCCTAGGTACAGGGCCAAGAGGGTCCGGTCTGATACGAGTCTTTGGCTTGACTGTAGGCGCAGGGCTGTCGGCCATGCTGAGAGCTCCGAGGCAGGCAGCCACACTGAGAGCTCCGATTTTGGCAGTGGGTGGTTCCTGCTCTTCGTCCGTGGGTGCCTTGCGCTTGGCAGGGGTGAGCTGCACAGGCTGTTGCTTGCGATCCTTTCGATTCTGTCGGCCAAATTGACCACCTGCAGACTTAGATCGTGCTTCAGCAAGGTCTTCTTGGGTCCCCCCCTTCAGTTTGGAACCGACAGCGGCAGCAACGGCCGCGATGTCGGGCTCGGTGAGGTCTTCGGACTGCACAGAGCCAACCGAGAAGTTGATCACTTGCCCTTTGTGGGTGAGCTTGCCTTCGGTCACCCCTGTCTCTAGAGCAGACGAGATCGACTGGTCCAAAGAAGGTGCCTGGGT
>DATNRH010000838.1 GCA_036703605.1 Candidatus Obscuribacterales bacterium
CAACCTCACCTGCTGGACTGCCACCGTCTGGCAATTCGCCATCGCCCACAATCTTCACATCGAAGACGACTCCCCATGCCTTCAACCCCTCCGCGCTAACGATGCTTTCCTCATGGAAGCATTTGTCGACGCCAAATACCGTGGAGCCACGCTCCGGAAGCTCAACGACTGCCGCAAATATCTCCGTATCATTACTCTCGCGGACATTACCACCTGCAACGGCCGCCGGTTGCTCCCGTACGTCCTCACAGGACAGCCACCCCCACATACCATCCACTCCTACTCCTGGCCAAGAAACCCTCCTTCCCTGTCTTCTGACCACTGGACCATCTGGCGCCAAGCCCTCCATCACTGCTTTCTACGCCCCGGTTGCCCCTTCCTTACACTCCAGCGACCTCTAGGCACTTGGCTCCAATCACCGACCACCTCATGGCTATGGCTCTACTCGACGGACCAACAATGCTTGTATCACCACGATCAACACAGAGGCCAATGGTATCGATTCCGACGCATTGTGCACCACCACAGCCCCATCAACAAACGGTTTGTTAGAGATACACAGGTTCCCCCTCCCTCACATCCTGGCCTCCAACTAGCTTCCATCATACCGCTCGACGCCACAACCAACCAAATCACCCTCATTGCTCTGAGCCCCGTGCCCTCCGCCACCCCTATCCCGGAACTCCTTCCCCCCAACGTCACCTTCTCCCAACGTATTCAAGCCCTCCCTGAACACTCCAAGTGGACCCTCCATCGAACCCAAATCGACACAGCGCCCCTTCTCTCTATAGCCCTCGCCATCCAACACGGTACCGCTATAGCCGTCAGCGACGGCTCCTTTGACCCTGCCACCCTTACTGGATCTTCCGCGTTCGTTCTCACCCCCTCCATTACGGACATCACCATTCAGATTGCAGGCCAAAATCAAGTGATAGGATCTCCACTCCAACAAAGTGCCTACCGGAGCGAACTAGCCGGAGTGGCCGGCATCCTTGTCCTCCTCGATCTGATTGCATCCCATTTCTCCCTCACGGCGGGAGCTATCACTATTGGCCTCGACGGGGAAAGCGCTCTCAACCAGACGGCCGGAGACTGGCTACTTAAACCTCAACAAACCGACTTTGACTTACTATTCGACATACGGCGCCGCCTCAAAGCCCTTCCTATCCAATGCTCCTTCAAATGGATCAAAGGTCATCAAGACGACCTCCCACACACGAACACCCTTGACAACTGGGCCCTGCTGAACGTCCAATGTGATGAGCTAGCCAAGATCCACAGCACTGCATGCTCGAACGCAAACCTTATCAAGCCCAACATCCGTCTCAAACACGAACGCTGGTCCCTTTCTCTCGACGGCAACAAACTGTCAGGCCTCAACATCCCAGCCCTCTACGCCCAAATCTACAAACGACCTACTCTAGCGTGGGCCGAAAAACATGGCATTACCCCAGCAGTCTGGGCCCTACTTGATCAACAGGCTCTCAAACGTGCCATGAAACGGATCCCATTGGGCAAACAGCGATGGCTCCTCAAGCATGCTACAGGCCACTGCGCAGTCGGCAGGATGGAACTTCTCCGCGAGCATCAGGACCACAGCAATTGCCCCCGCTGTGGTGCATCCAACAAAACCACTACCCACGTCCTCACCTGCACCGACGCACGAGCAATCACCCAATGGGTCGTTCAATTACAAAGACTTCATCACTGGCTCAACACCCATTTTTCCCATCCCGATATCACCAAGGCGATCATCACTATCCTTCGCCACTGGCACGATGTTGGGACCCCTACCACAGTTCTCCATGTCGACCCCACAGTAACCACAGCCATTGAGGAGCAATACACCATCGGTATCTACAACATGCTCCTTGGCCGTATCTCCCATCAGTTCACCGATATCCAAACCAAATATCTCCGCAAATGCGATACCAAACTGGATGGCCACGGATGGACAGCAGGACTCATCCGACAACTCTGGGACATATCCTTCCACATGTGGGAACACCGCAACAATATCAAACACTCCCCTACACATCCGGACAAAATCGACTCCAGAGCATCCATGCTCGATCAAGCCACGGACCAATATGATATAGGCCCTTCGTCTCTTCTCCTGAGCGACCGCCACTTACTGCGGAATTCTCTTCAACACATTTACAGTTACTCCAACTCCCACCTACAACAATGGCTCAACAGCATCCTCCTTGCTC
>DATNRH010000839.1 GCA_036703605.1 Candidatus Obscuribacterales bacterium
GCAACAGCAGTTTCCCACGCCACCGCCACCCAATCAGCAGCAACAGCAACAATATCGACCACCCCCACAGCAACACCAGCCTGGAGGTTTGAATTACGGAGCGCAATCGTTTGCCTCGCCAGCAAGACCAGCTTATGGTCAACCACCTCCCCCACCACCGCCGCCTCCTCCAGCTGGTGCTCATCACCCACCCTCAGCCTCTTCTTATGGACATCACTATGGTGTGACCCAATCATCATCTTATGATAATGGTCGAGGAGTTAATCGAACACCTTCGTATGGGAGTCAGGGAGGCATAAATCAGTCATCCTCGTATGGAAGTCAAGGATCCGCACAGGGTGGCTTTGGTAGCCCACCACCGCCGCCGCCTCCTCCACCACCTGCTGCTTTTTCAGGATCATCCGCGCAGCCTCGACGACAATTGGCTCGTCCACCACCCCCTGCAGTACCAGCAGGTAGCAATAATGCCTTCCAATATTCGTCTACTCAAAGTAGCAGTGCTACTGCTAGTAGTACTTATTTGCACCCAGCATCTAGTGAACCCTTTGGAGAAATTAAACCAGCCGCTACCGCTACTGGATTGTCCAAACGACATGGTATAACTCAGCCGACAACAGCAGCTGCAAAAGGATCCGGAACCCAACCGTACTCTTACACAGCAGGAGGGGCTTCGTATGGAGGCGCTGCTCCATCGGCGTATGGAGTAGCCACTTCTGCAGCAACAAATGCCACTAGTAATCTTGCTAGACCCGGTTATTCCAGTACCAGCAAGCTATTTTACTTGCACAATCCGACATCGGTGCTATTCTTAACGCCCCCCTTGATAGCATTGTTGTATTCCTATGAATCTCCATACCTCCTGCAAACGTTAATCTTTTTGATCCTGGCCATGTATGCCATGGATTTGGCTAATGCGAGAGAATTACTGTCGGTCTTTCTGTGGTTCAGTGTGGCGGTCTTGACACTTGTATCTGGATGGTTCTTGTTATTGGCAGCACCA
>DATNRH010000840.1 GCA_036703605.1 Candidatus Obscuribacterales bacterium
AAGGAGTAGGGCAAGCAACAACTCCCTGACTAATGATGTTCAAACAAGCGACCAAGACCCCCAGCGCAATGCTATGAGCGGCACCATGTAACATTTCAATATTTGCAGTCGAGGTTGTGTGAGGCCAGTGCGGGTTGCTACTTGCTAATTATATCTCCGGCGCCCCGAGCAGCGATTTTGCCAAATCGTGCCACGACGTCATGCTGACGACATGGCACCGGAACCCCAACGGGTCCCCTGGCAAGGAGGCTTCCTGTGAAGCTAGGGCAGGGCGCGTGGGGCTACGGAGGGAGAGCACTGCCTAATATTTCAATTATAGCTCCTCAAAAACTCTTGGCGTCCACTGATCAGTGTACCAGGGGATTAGGATTACTTGCAAGAGGTTTATGAATGAAAGGAAATGTTCCGCTGCAACGCTTTTACCGCGACACAAGCCATAAAACACCCCAATCTAGAATAGGCTGCTGTCGTAGGACAACGTATGCACGGTGATTAAGTAACAGAAAGAGGTAAGCTGGAGGTGCGCTGCGGCGTCCAGAGTGCAGATTTCCTCCACGATCAGTTGCACTACATAAGCGCCCTCTGTAGGAACTGTCGAAGGCGGACTGGCGCTCACCGATTGGCAAGAATCACTGCAGGTAAGAGAATACGCCCTCCTTAAACAAAGTCTGCGCAACCCAACTAGCACTCTCTGAATTTCCTTACTTGGTTTCCACAACAATGTTGCTAAAGGATCCCGTAATGCTGGAGTATGTGAACAGCGTAATCGATTCGCCATCGCTGACAGGACCATCCAATGAGATAATCAACTCTCCTTCTAATGATACAGCTCCAAGTGTCAAAGGTTCTCCGTTCCATTCAAACGTTCCTCGGATAATTTCAACTAGGGAGTAAGCTGTGATATGGGAAGCAGAAGGGATCGTAGGTGAGGTGCCATACTCGAGGGAGATATGAAGCTCGGGTCCGGAGAAGAATCCATCATCGAGGAGGTGGCCGAATCGTTGTCCGTCATTTGCCCGGAAGGAGAGGATAACTCTGTGGATGGAGTCGCCAAAGCGTTGGAGGTGCTAGGAAGTGGCGTTGGCTGCTCTGATGTGGGCGCCAATTGGG
>DATNRH010000841.1 GCA_036703605.1 Candidatus Obscuribacterales bacterium
CAGCGCTGATGTAGATGCCATGAACACCCACGTTAGCACTGGCTCCTTTGATGTAGTGGGCTAGCTTCTCAATTTCATCAAACTGTCGATGGGCGATCGCGTGTTCTAAGGGAATGAGATGAACATCAGTGTCTTCTACAAACAGACCTAAAAGCTGCACTTCAAACTCTGGATCAGAGTCAGAAAGCTGATGAAGATGTTCCCAGTCAATCTGTAGAATCAGCGAGCACTGGGACGTTAATGGTGGATTGGGTGGCTGGGAGCTAACGTTCAAGAGTTACTGTACACATACTCGACGGCGGGGGCATGAACCATCAGACCACAGGTTGTCTGGTTGGAGCCACCTTGTGGGCATCATTGGAGATGATCGATCCACAAGAATGAAGCAGTGACGATGTAAGGGGTTCGCCCGCTATTGTAGTCGAGATGGGCGATCGCTTCCAAATCCTGAGCGAAAACGTTGCCGCCCCGAGGCAGTCTCGGGAGCGAGTGTCGTCGTCCTGAAACATACATTCGACAACGATGATCAACTCCTTCGTCTATCCTGAGATGCTAGGAGGGTAGTGTATACCCTGCCTATTGCGGCTAGAACCCGTTAAGAATCAGAGACCTCACTATCATGACTAATGTTGAGCACTAGCCGGCATACCATGGAGGGAGGTGGCGCACGGATCTGTAGATATAGGGGGCATCAAGCCAACAATATGCGGGACTGGACGTGGCTCGTACCCTACCAGGGATGCCCCTTCATAGGACAAGGAAGTACTGGCTCCTGAATCTAGCATGACAGCATTGTAGAGACCTAGGTTGGCTAGAATTTCCCCGAGATGAACCGAGTCTACAAAATTGTGAGATACGCCGATCACAGGCTGTCCGGCTTGGTTGATTCCCCAAAAGGCACGATGGCGCTTGGCATCAAAATCAAAGAGTCCAGCAAAGGTTTCGGCTGGCTGGGGCTGGCCATCGCGCACGAGCCAAGCCGCTGCAATAAAGGCATCGGTGATGTCGGGCATCTCGGTTTGAAGGCCTTCTAGGGAGTTATGAACATCAGGGTTGAAGGGAATGAACTGGACGCCGGTGGCGTTCATCATCACCAGCGGGCGGTTGATCAATCGATAAATATCGTTGCGATCGCCTGGAATAAACTGCTGGGTGTTTTGACTGTAGACGGGGCCGATCATCTGGTTGGAGTCTAGATATTCCAACGAAAAGAATCCTCCATCGACGGCAGCAACAATATCGGTGTTGGCAATGATGTCTTGGACTTGATAGCGGCTATCGGCATGAACTGTTATGGGTTTGCCGCCTGTAATAAGCGTGAGGGGAATGTCGTCTACGGTATGTTGTTGCTTGATAATGGGTGCGGTAAAGTCCGCCATACCCTCGAAGAAACCCAATGGCACGCCTCCCCAAGCTTGGTCGAGCACGTCCTCAAGCTGGGATTGTCCTAAGCGAGCGATCGCCAGCAGGTTGTCAGACTCTCCGGCCACCAAGTCTTCGGTGTTGCTCATGGTTAGGGCCGCAGAAAAGCCTGCCTCGCTGACTAGTTCGGCAACCTGCCCATCGTAATTCCCTTCTGGATAGGTGAAATAGTCAATGGGGATGCCTAAGCGCTCTTCTAGCTCCTGCTTGGAACCAGCAATTTCTTGGCGGGCATCTTCTATGGAGAGATCTCGCAAATCGGCCGGGTGGGTAATGCTATGGGCGGCGATCGTTACCAGTGGATCGGCGGCCATCTGTGCAAGTTGCTCCCAGTCTAGACCTGGCCGCCCATGATCTCGTCCCACTTTATAGGTATAGATGGAAAACAGGCCTGGATAGCCATAGTCTTGGAGCAGTGGCCAAACGTAGTCATGGTGTCCGAGATAGCCATCATCAAAAGTTAGTAAAATAGGCTTCTCCGGCAGGGGCAGCCCGGTGCGCAGATGGTTGACCAGTTGATCCATACTGACGGGAGTGAGGCCATGGTTGCGAATGAGTTGGAGATGGGCTTCAAACTCCTCTGGGGTGACATCAAAGAAAACGTCTTTCTCTGCCACGATATCGTGGTACATGATCACCGGTACCTTGGCTAGGCGGGCCTGGTCGTGGATTTCTGGCCAGGGACTGGGATTGAGCTGGGCTATCCACTGCGGGGCAGCCATCGTGATCAACGGCTCCATGGAGCTCTGGGGCTGCTCGACCCACTCAACCAGTTGCAGGATCACTTGGGTCACTGTCTGCACAGACAGGGGGAAGGGCAAAGACTGACACTGTTGGCCAAGGTTCACCGTCGGTGAGCTTGCGTCGAGGGGAGCATCCGTGGACGTAGCTGTGGGCTCAGATCTGTCGTTGAGCGATCGCTCTTCGGCACGTTGGGCTTGTACCGGTGTAGATTGCCACGCTTGGGTACGTACGATCGCTACGGTGCTGGCAATTACTAGAAGTAGAATCTGTCTTCGCCAAGGATGGCGCTGTAGGCAAGAGGTTAGGGACTGCATCCAGTCAGCGGGCATGGTCATAGGTTGTCTGGGTTTGAGTCGCGCTCTCGATAGGTGGCTCTCGATCGGTATAGATAGAGGGGTCAGATCTTGTCATACTGGCTCACACAGGCATCATCCGCTCAGAGTAGACAATGTGTGAGAAGACAAGTAAAACTCTGTGTAGCTTTGCTTCTTATAGACATACCGCTACAACGTTAACTCTAGATAAAGTAATTTGACCAAGATGTTGGAGATGGTCGATGGGACATGAGGGCTTTGTGGCTCAGGACATCTACGACAATCTTCGGCAACTCCTATTTGCTTAAGCAACAAAAGATGAAAAATTTTCGAGACTATGGGGCGATCGCCCTCCTAGAGGCTAGAGTTGGGGTAAACCCATTCAGCCATTAAAGAAATCATGACAGTCTATCAAGAAGATGTGTCTGAAACCATGAACCAGACGACTCTCTCGACCAGCTATGTAGATGTAATTGAAACTGTCATCTCTAGCCTAGAGGAAGACCAGAGCGCGATGGTTAGCCATACTGACGATGGCGACCTATGGAAGTTTCAGTACGGCACAGTGGAAGTCTTTGTGTTGCTCACGGGCAACAAGGAAGATGATCTGTTCAAAGTGTGGGCCACGGTTATGGATCTTCCCGCCAAGGATGAGCCAGGGCTGATGCGCAGACTGCTGGAAAAGAACTGGTCTGAAACCCTAGAAGCCAGCTTTGGCATTGTCAATCAGCAGGTAGTGGTGTTAGCTAGCCGCACGGTTGACGATCTCTCACCAGCAGAAATTTCCCGCAATATCACCATTGTGGCAACCATTGCCGACGAGAACGACGAAATACTCAAGGAAGAGTTTGGCGGTTAGGGTATTCGCCCAAGATGGGGCTTGCTCAGATTAGTTCACTATAGTACAATTGAACTAAAGACACATTGATTCTAGAGTTGTACGGCAGTCCGCCTATGGGCTGCTTTTTTATGAGCGATCGCCCTTGCCTGACCCTGGGAGGCTATAGCCTAGGATTAACGAAGCAGGTGCATGCTCTAAATGGTGCGGCTCCATATTAGAATAAAAGAGCTAGCAAGCAATACAGATGTACTTATTTTGACATCAGGTCGTTTCACCTATGGTTCAATACACCCTCACTCAAAGCCCTGAGATTATCCTATCGGTGCCCGGTAAAGATTCTCAGAAAGCACGCAACAAGGCGATGGAGCAACTGATGGAATTAATGGATGAGGGCAAGCTCCCCACTGAGCTGTCGAATGGGTTTAGTCCTAGCGAATTCATTGAGGTCAAAGAGCCGGAGGTGACGCCCTCGGATGATGAAGACGCTATTACCCATGCTGTGCAAGTACTCAGCAATCTGGCGACGCTGAAAATGAAGGTGCAGTCCTCCCGGGAGGAGGCCATGGCGATTCGCACCCAGATCGATAAGTTGTTCAGCGATGCGTTGGTGACCGAGGAAGAACTCACGGATCTCAAGCAGGGGTTTAAGGTGCTGAAAACCTTTGCCCAAAGCAATGTGCGCTATCGGGAAGCTCGGGCCCAGGCAGAAGAGGCCCGCACCATTCTCGATCGCGCTCTGAAAAGTGGTGACTAAAATCTAAAGGGCAATCGCGTCCGGTTCCCCAGATCCCATAAAGAAAGGGCGATCGCTCCCAGACCTAAGACCGGCGTCAGCCAGTTGCCCCAGCGCACGTAGAGGGTTCGGGTTTGGCGGCGGTAGACGGTGTGGGCATGGAGTTCATAGGTGTTGATGTCAGACATCCAGAGGGTATGACCATGGGCATCGACGATGCCAGAGTAGCCGGTGTTGGTAGCTCGTACGGCCCAGCGATCGCTTTCGATGGCTCGCATCACGTCTTGAGCATGATGCTGGGTCGGCATCGATTCTGCATAGTGAGCATTGTTAGAGGCTGTGAGAATTAATTGACCGCCTTGGGCCGTCTGCTGCTGAAAGTGCTGGGGAAAGGCTGATTCGTAGCAAATGCCAACCGTCATCAGTCCCCAGGGGGTCTCGAATCTGGGGCGTATATCGCCAGCGATCATGCGAGCATCAAGGGGCGATAGCCGGTTAATGAGTCCCCCGAGCCAGCGCTCGAAGGGAATGTATTCGCCTAAGGGCACCAGCCGCGCCTTGCGATATTCACTGTAGGTACGTCCATCTCCCAAGACGGTAAACAAGCTATTGGCAATGTCGCCTCCCTCTCCGCCGAAAGCTCCTAGCCAGATGGGAGTTTGCTGTTTCACCACGGCTTGGTAAAGCGAGGTGCGAGTATGCCGTGGACTTGTCCAGACGGTGGGCAGGGCAGTTTCTGGGGTCAACACCACATCAACCCCCTGCTCGGATAGGGTTTCATAGCCTGTGGTGTAGCCTTCGATCGCCCGTCGCCACCCTTCGTCGTAGAGCTTGATGGTATTGGGAATATTGCCTTGAATGATGCCCACCTTCAGGGCAGCGGCGGGGTCATCCTGAAGGGGTTGGATATAAAGCCAGCCGCCGATCAGGTGGGCGCTGATCAGGAGGGCGATCGCTCCTAGTCCATAGGTTCGTGCAGCGGGACGGGAATGGGGCGATCGCCAAGCGATGACTGCGTAGGCCAGCGCACCGTTGACGCCGACGAGCACAGCGGTGATTGTCCAGGGGCCAGAGATCTGACCGAGGTGCAGCAGCAGTAGATTATAGGGGCTTTGGCTATAGGCGATCGCTGACCAGTAGAGCACTCCCCGGCTCCAGATCCATTCAATGGCGCACCAGAGCACGACACCCCACAGGATAGAAAGCCATGGTCGAGGCTGTAGCTGTCGCAGGATTAAGGTTTGAGCGATTGCCCACACGACGGTGATTCCTGCCCCCCAGAGGGTAATGATCAGCCAGCAGACAAGGGCGATGGTGATACTGGCCAGCCAAGGTACGCCCATCCAGGTCATGGGATGCACGCCGGTGATCCAGGCTAGGGCTAGGCCGTGATAGCCTACGCCCCAGGCTAGACCTAGGGCAGCGGCCTGGCGGAGGTTGGAGACGATGGAGTCTGGCCGCAGCGATCGCTGATACACCACCCACCAAAGGGGGGCGATCGCTACCCAAGCTAGCCCATACATACCCACTGGAACCGGCGTCAGCCCCATCACCAGCCCCCCGATCGCCGCAACAATCAGGAGGTTATGGAGCCAGAGCCAACGCCAAAGGCGGCTGTACCATGAGCTAGAGGATCGTTCAGTCTTAGTCGGGACAGTCGTTGGTTTCATCCTCTGTCGCATCTACTGTCCCGTCTACCACGGTTGCATCTACGTCTAGAGCTTGGTTATCAGACGCAGTTGAATCAACGGTCTCTACTTCATCCAACTCTGACCCATCCGCATCGTCTAGGGAAGCAGTCTCATCAAGCTCCTCGTTAGCCGGTGGCACTAGGGCCACCGCCACGATGGCATCATCTTCATCCAAGCGCTGCACTCGTACCCCAGTGGCAGAGCGAGACTGGCAGGTAATCGCTTTCACCACCTGACGGATAATGATGCCCCGGCTGGTGACGATAATAAACTCATCGGCATCGTTGACAACCCGGAGCGCGGCTAGCTCATCCTTGGGTAAGCGGAACTTAATGGCCCGCACACCCATGCCGGCCCGGTTTTGCAAACGAAACTCCGACACCGGCACCCGTTTACCCAAGCCACCGGTGGTAATCACCAGCACCCAAGGGCCTTGATTGCGGGGCGAATTGACGTCGAGATCCTCTGTCTCGCCCTCCAGTTCCGGTTCATCTGCGCTGTTCATCACCTGCTCCACCACTTGGCTCGACAGGATGTCCATACTGATCAGCTCATCACCTTTCCGCAGCGCCATGGATTTGACGCCACGGGTGGGTCGCCCTAGAGGACGTAGCTGTTCCTGATCGGTGCGGAAGTGAATGGTCATGCCCTTGCGGGTACCGATGATCACGCTGTCTTCCGAATGGGCCCGGCGCACCCAGCGCAACTGATCGCCTTCCACTAGGGAGATGGCAATCAAGCCGTTGGTGCGAATGTTGCTGAAGGCCGAAAGCTGGGTTTTCTTGATATACCCACTCTGGGTCAACATGATCAGGTATTCATCGTCGGTAAACTCCGACACCGGAATCACTGAGGTAATCTTTTCATTGTGGGGAATGGGCAGCATCTGCACGGTGGGAATCCCCCGCGAGGTGCGAGAGCCCGTGGGAATTTGATAGGCCTTCAGGCAATAGGCTACGCCGCGATCGCTGAAGAACAGAATGCTGTCGTGGTCACAGCAGGTAATGAAATGTTCAACACCATCATCGTCCTTCATGCGGGTGCCAGCTTTACCGCGGGTGGCCCGGTTTTGAGCTTCAAAGGTGCTCACCGGCATCCGTTTGATGTAGCCCTGCTCTGTCAGCAGAATAATGGCCTGCTCATTGGCAATCAGGTCGATGTCACCCAGGTCGCCGTCATGGGGGGCAATCACCGTGCGACGCGGCGTCCCGTGGGTGGCGCGAATCTGCTCTAACTCGGTTTCAATAATTTCGAGCACGCGATCGCGGCGGTCTAGAATGTCTTGCAGATCCAGAATTCGGGCCCGCAGGTCTTCATGTTCTTGCTGAATTTTCTCGGCTTCTAGGGCCGTCAGCCGCCGCAGTTGCATTTGCAGGATGGCATCTGCCTGGGATTCTGATAGCCCGTGGGACTCAATCAACTCTTGCTTGGCGGTAGGAGCATCGGCGGCCCGGCGGATCAGGGCAATGATCTGATCGAGGTTATCCAGAGCAATCAGCAACCCTTGCAGGAGGTGATCCCGCTCTTCTGCCTTGCGGAGGCGATAGCGGGTGCGGCGCAGGATGGTTTCAATGCGGAAGTCGAGGAAAACCTGTAGCAGAGCGCGAATGCCTAGCAGTTGGGGTTCTCCGTCCACCAAGGCCAGCATATTAACCCCAAAGTTATTCTGCAACGGGGTTTGCTTGTAGAGGTTGTTGAGCACCACGCGGGGGTAGGCATCCCGTTTCAGTTCGATGACGATGCGCATGCCGTTGCGATCGCTCTCGTCGCGAATGTCGGCAATGCCCTCTAGACGACGTTCGTTCACCATCTCCGCGATTTTCTCGATCAGCGCTGCTTTATTGGTTTGGAAGGGCAGCTCGGTGATGATGATCGCTTCTCGGTCAGGACGGCCCCGATGTTCGATCGTCTCAATTTCTGCCACGCCGCGCATGGTGACCGAGCCGCGCCCGGTGGCGTAGGCTTCGCGGATGCCGCTGGTGCCCAAGATTTGCCCGCCGGTGGGGAAGTCGGGGCCGGGAATGTGTTGACGAAGCTCTGAATCGGTCAGCTCGGGATTGTGGATCAGGGCGATGACGCCATCAATCAGCTCCCCAAGGTTGTGGGGCGGCACGTTGGTGGCCATACCCACGGCAATGCCCGATGACCCATTCAGCAAAAGCTGGGGCACGCGAGAGGGCATAACCAGGGGTTCTTGCTGAGAGCCATCGTAGTTGTCAATGAAGTCAACAGTGTCGGCTTCGATGTCTTGCAGCAGCGAGTCGGTGGTGATAGGGCGAAGACGACATTCGGTATACCGCATGGCTGCCGGTGGATCGTTATCAACGGAGCCAAAGTTGCCATGACCGTCTACCAAAGGCGATCGCATGGAAAAGGTCTGGGCCATGCGCACCAAGGCATCGTAGACGGCGGTATCCCCGTGGGGATGGTATTTACCGATCACGTCCCCGACCACACGGGCGCATTTCCGAAAGGGACGATCCGGGCTTAGCCCCAACTCATGCATCGCATACAGAATGCGACGATGGACAGGCTTCAGACCGTCCCTAGCATCGGGTAGAGCCCGTCCTACGATGACGCTCATCGCATATTCTAAGTAGGATCGAGACATCTCACTCCGCAGATCCGTTGGGACAATCCGTTCCTGAGGGGTGCTCATAGGCTGAAAAGCTCCAAAAACTAAAAATTTCAGCAGTTAATGGCTCAAAATAGCTAAAAACTGCTGATCTACCTGCCGATTGGTCTTAAAAGTTATGAATCGCGTCTGCTCATTCTAGCATGTTTTCCCTAAGTAAGGCCTGGGGTGCAATCCCTCTCTGAGGTCTGGCATGGCAGATATAGCAAAGGTTTGGGCGATCGCTGCCTGGGAACGGAGCCGGTAGGTGGCGTAAGTTTCTGCCCATGATCTTACGGGCGATCGCACTCTCCCGTAAGATCGAAAGAAAGCACTTACCTTAGGGCTGCCCATGCTGCCAATTTTCTATGACGACGCCTTCCAACTCCACGACACAGGCTTCTACCATCCTGAGAATGGCGGTCGCTTGACGGCTGTGGCGGCAGCCCTGCGGGCCCAGCCTTGGGCTGATCAGCTTGACTGGCGATCGCCCACCCCGGTTGATCATCAAGGTGATCGGCTCACGCAAGCCCTGCTGCGGGTGCATCCCCGCGACTACCTAGAGGCCGTGCGGGCGCTGTCGAATCAGGGGGGTGGGCAGATTGATCCCGATACCCCCGTTTCACCGTTGACCTACGATGTGGCCAGGCTAGCCGTGAGTGCTTGGTTGGATGGGGTAGATATGGTGCATCAACATCAATGTCCTGCTTTTGTTCTGGCTCGTCCACCCGGACACCATGCTCTAGCCCAGCGCGGTATGGGGTTTTGCATTTTTTCCAACGCGGCGATCGCTGCTTACTACGCCTTGGAGCAGTCAGGCATCAACCGTGTGGCAATTTTCGATTGGGATGTGCATCATGGTAACGGCACCCAGGCAATCGTGGAAACCCATCCTCACCTAGCCTATTGCTCTATGCATCAATATCCGTTCTACCCCGGCACCGGGGCCCCAACGGAACAGGGACACTACAACAACGTGCTGAATATTCCCATGGCAGCCGGAAGCACTATCGAGGATTACAGCCCTCGCCTAGAGCAAGACATCATCCCCTTTTTGAAGGGGTTTGCCCCTGACTTAATCATTGTCAGTGCAGGGTATGATGGCAACCAGGCAGATCCCCTAGCAGGGATCTCGCTACAGCCACGTGACTATGGTCTATTCACCCAAGCCTGTTTGGATGTTTCTCACGCTGTTCTATTGGGTTTAGAAGGGGGCTATGATTACACCACTCTCAGCCAGTCCGTTGTAGCCACCTTAGAAGCCTGCTTAGCCCGAGTTGACATCACCTAGCGTGTGTGTCATCAGAGTGTGCGGATCAAAAACCGTCCCATCGGGTTAAGGATTTCGAAGCACAAGTCGATAGAGTGAGGCTGATGATGATCGAAAGGCCTGCTTATGAGGAGTCACACTCCTCAATAGGGTCAGTCAACATCAACACCCCTCATGCTGAACGCTCCCTCGATCCGGATCAAGGGAGAAGCAAGATGTCCTCCTCGGGAACTTTTCAGCATGATCCTCTATCTGAATTGTCAAGGAATCTCCGGAGCTTCGTTTTGCCCATGAGTCAATCCATTCCCATCACTTGGTCAACGGCTGAGGCAACTTCTCCTCAGATACCTGTGCAAGCAGAAAAACTCTCGAACTACGATCTAATTCTTCGGTGTCAGGCTGGGTTGCGGCCTGAAAAAGCAGCATTCTCTGAACTGATGCGCCGCTACCAATCCCACGTTGATCGGGTCTTGTATCATTTAGCACCTGACTGGTCTGATCGTTCTGACTTAGCACAGGAAGTCTGGATCCGCGTTTACCGCAATCTCAAACGCTTACAGGAGCCTGCCAAGTTTCGGGGCTGGCTGAGTCGGATTACTACGAATTTGTTTTACGACGAACTGCGGAAGCGGAAACGGGTGAGTAGCCCTCTGTCTCTAGATGCGCCTCGGTTTTTTGATGATGGCGAGATGGATTGGGAACTACCGTCGGGGGATCCAGGGCCAGCAGAACAGTTGGCAACTCGTGAGTTTTACGATCAGCTACGAGAGGCGATCGCTGACTTACCCGAAGTGTTTCGCATCACCATCGTGCTTCGGGAAATTGAGGGCATGGCCTACGAAGAAATTGCTGAAATTACGGGTGTTTCTCTAGGAACGGTGAAGTCACGGATTGCCCGCGCCCGCCAGCGTCTACAGCTTCAACTTCAGGCCTACCTACAAGACTAAGGGCAGCTTTGCTCAGGATAGCTCCAGTCATCCTAACGTTGCCTAAATTTGTAAGAATTTATGGGGGCGATCGCTATCTTTTCTCCGGCGCTTCTCGTATGATTTGATCGGTAGAATTGCTGAGCAGGAAACGACAAGTCCTGACGACACTGTTTAACGCCATCAGAGCCGCCCCTCATATTGCTCGTCTGACATCATCCAAACGATAGATAGATTCGGCAACAAATGATCGGTTTTGGGAGTCATAGCTGTTTAGGATGGTCAAATTGGCTGATTCTAGCTCACCTCCCCCATCGTTAGGATGTAAGGCAAAGCCTGGAGGCAGAAACGCAGCCCGTCAGGTTGATTATCCCTCTCTCGTTCTCACCTCATTCGAACCCTAGTTTAGAAAAAAGGTTCACAAGTCTGGAGGGTGAACATATGAATCCATCTTCCTCGTTGAGCATCATGGAACAAATGAAACGCGATCGCTTCGAGCTACTCAGTGCGTATTTAGATGGGGAGGTGACGTCGGAAGAACGTCATCAGGTTGAAACTTGGCTAGCCCATGATCCTCAAGTTCAACGCCTACATCAGCGCCTGCTATCCCTGCGCCAAGGTTTTGGGGCGATGCCCATGCCCTCAGCAGACTACAGTGCCGACCAGCTTGTTCAGGGTGTTTTCCAAACCCTGGAACGTCGCAAGCGTCGTCGTCTGGGCTGGGGTGGAGCGGCGATCGCTGCTATGGCCGTTGGCGTTGTGTCATGGCTCGTCCCTGGTACGTTTACGCCATCGCCACAGTTGGCTACCTTACCAGACTCGAACTCTGCCGGTATGATCGTCCCGGATGATGCCTTGATGATTGCCCTCGATCAGCCGATCGTGGACATTCCTGTACTACCGACCTCTCCCCATCCGAAGGGCGATAAGCAAGAGATCTATTAAAGATCCTGCGCCTCAGGTAGAGGCTTGAGTCTGACAACAGCGCGTGAAGCGATCGCATCTATGGGGGGAGAGCTGCTTAGCTGTTCCCCTATTGCGCTAGGCTACTGGTGTCCGGGGCTAGGTGGCTAGGGAATCAGCGTCGCTTGATACTCCAGTTCTGCCGTGCGTGCTTTGGTGAGGCGTGTTAGACAATCATTCAGATAGGCTGAATATCCGGTGCCATCGATCGCTTCTCGTACTTCAAAGGTACAGTGGGCATCCCGGTAGTCAATCCAAGCTAGGGCTGCATCGGTTAGTTTTTCTTGGGCGGCGGGGCTGAGCTGTGCCTTCCAGTCTTGATAGACACGGTTCAGCTTGGTATCCACCTCGTCATACTGCTCTTGAGCACAGTAGTTATACTCTGGTGTCCCTTGGGGTGCTTGGCAATTGACGTTGGGCGATTGAGCTTGAAGCGTCTGGGCACTGTAGCCTATAAAAGGGACTCCTAGGGCGATCGCAACTCCCGTAACCCAGGCAACATGCTGTTGTTTCATCGAATCTCCTATCATCGAATCTCCTCAGTAGGTAGATCTCAATAAACTGTGTTGTAGGGTGCCGTTAGATGTAGCCGTAACACACCGGTTTGTAAAGCTTTGAACCGTTATGGCTGTGCCTAACGCATCCTACACATTTTTCCCAGAAGAATGATACCTATTGTTGTAAAACCTCAATCCGTTCATCGGTCATGCGTTCTAGACAAGAGTAGTACATCAGCGGTTGGATGGATCCACCTTCAAATAGACTGGCTTCAAAATCGCAGTTGGTATCACGGTAGGCGAGCCAGGCTTCTTGCGCCTCTATCAATGCAGGGCGATCGCTTTGGGGAAGTTGATTCAGCACCTGTTGGTAGAGGCGGTTCAGATCGTCATCTGCTAGCTTATAGGTTTCTCCTGCGCAAAGATTCATATCGGATTGAGTTTGAGCATTCTGGCAGTCCACACCATTGACCACCCCTACCTCGCGTTCGCCTGGGGAGAATGGCGTGATGGGCGTGGGTTCTGGAGCAGAGGGCTCAGGGGTAGGCTCGGGCGCTGGCTCGTCTGGACTGGTGGGTTCTGAGGGAGCTTCAGCCGCCGGCGGGGGCGTTGGACGCTCCGCTGTATCTCCCATCCAGCCACAGCTAGGGGCGATCGCCACCCCGAGAATCAGCCCGAAGCGCAGGAGTCTAATCGTCATCTTGGGGGGGGATAGGTGCATGGGAAGAGTATAGGACAAAACCAGTGCATCCTAGATTACATGAAACTTTGGACAGTGTTGGCTATGATGACCCTAACTCCCCTGTTTTAGGTGAGTCTGACTATCGTCGTCTATTTTGATTATCCCTACTGTAGCTCAGTTGTTGGCATCTGCTAAACCCATGACCAAACCGAAACCTAAGCCTCAAGAGCAAGATCTGCGTCACCCCGATCTCTATTTCAACCGCGAACTCAGTTGGCTGGAGTTCAACCATCGCGTGTTGTCTGAAGCTTTAGATGAACGGACACGATTGCTCGAACGGCTGAAGTTTTTAGCCATTTTCAGCAACAACTTAGACGAATTCTTTATGGTGCGGGTGGCTGGATTAAAGCGGCAGGTGGAAGTGCAGGTGAGCAAGCGCACGCCCGATGGACGAACGCCCCAGGATCAGCTCAATGCCATCAGCGATCGCCTCCGCCCGATGGTGCGTGAACAGCACCGGCATTTCGAGCAAGAGCTACGTCCCACGTTGAAAGATTACGGCATCCATTTGCTGGACTATGATCAGCTGACGCCAGAACAGCAATCTTGTCTGAATGACTATTTTAAGGATCAAATTTTTCCAGTCTTGACTCCCCTAGCTGTAGATCCAGGACATCCCTTTCCCTATATTTCCAACCTCAGTCTCAATTTGGCTGTCGTGGTTGAAGATCTGGAAGCTGGCATAGAACACTTTGCTCGGGTCAAGGTGCCGAAGGTATTGCCGCGATTTCTGCCCTTACCCAAAAACCTCTGGGGAAGCGATGATGCTTCCATCCTCTGGATGGGCGTCCCGTTGGAGCAGGTGATTGCCCATAATCTAGATTTTCTGTTTCCCGGCATGACGATTCGGGAATATCATCCGTTTCGGATTACCCGCAATGCCGATTTGGAACTAGCGGAAGATGAAGCAGATGACCTGATGATGGCGATTGAGCAAGAGTTGCGCAAACGTCGCCTAGGCGGATCGGTGGTGCGGATGGAGGTTTCGTCTACGATGCCGGATTGG
>DATNRH010000842.1 GCA_036703605.1 Candidatus Obscuribacterales bacterium
CTCCCCCCCCTGTTAACGTTGATGGGTATGGGCTAGATGGCTATGGCCCAGGATCGGTCACCCATGTTCAAATCAGCCTAAGCGATCGCAGGCTGACGCTCTACCAAAACAGCACTGCTCTGCAAACCTATCCCATTGCCGTAGGACGAGAGGGATGGCAAACGCCCGTGGGTCAATTTCAGGTGACGCAAATGATTGCCAACCCAGACTGGATGAATCCTCTCACAGGAGAAGTTCTGCGCAGTGGAGATCCTAGTAACCCCCTGGGCGATCGCTGGATTGGCTTTTGGACAGATGGCTATAACTGGGTAGGTATGCACGGCACCCCCGATCCCAGCTCCATTGGTCAGGCAGCTTCCCACGGCTGTATTCGTCTTCTTGACCATCACATTGATGAGATTTTTCGGCTGGTGCAATTGGGCACCATCGTTGTCGTCGTACCTTAGATCTGCTGGCTAGGGTGCATTCAAGATTTGACTTCTGCTCCCAGAAACCCTCGGGTATGTAAGGAGATGCCTTGGGTTCCCCAACGCCTGCTTCCCAACCTCTGCACGAGACCTAGTTGGCTAGACAAAACCTGGTTACCAGATGCTCGACAGCCCTCACCCTGTCCCTCCCGAGGTGAGGTGGGGGTGAGGGCCATCCATGTTGGTCAGTCAGCAACTAGACTCACAGTGTTAAGACGTGAAGTCCCATTAGACCAAGTCCACAAATAGCCTACCAACGGTGCCTAGTACCTCGCGGAGCCTAGGCACACTGCCGATTTTGGCGGAGTCATTCTGGTATCTACACCTAGCTAGCCGACGCCACGTCTTCTAGGGCATGAATGTCATGTTCAACAACAAACACATTCGAATACAGGTTGGCTAGAATTTGCTTCCCTTGCTGGGTGAGTTCTAGATACCGCATTCCGTCCTTAACGTAGCGATAGACGACGTTCCAGTAAAACTTAGGATAGTTACGACGCAGATCCCCTGGATGCTCATACCCCAGCTTTTTGCTCTCGCCTGTTTCATGGAACTCGTAGTACAGAGCCCCAATTTTTTTGAGATAGCGGGGATCGCTGAGCTGCCCAATTAAATCCGCTGCTCGAATGAGACCGGGATAGTGGGTAGTGTCTTGGTGATCCGCTTCATTGGGTACCGGAAAGCGGGTTAACTCAATATTGCGCTTAATAATCTCAGCGCTGATCTTGCTGTTGTTGCCAAAGCGCTCATCAACAAACAGCTTGCCGCGATCGACGTGGTAGGGCGTCAGGGATGCATCGGATGAACCCATGCCCAACTTGACCATCTTGCCGTTTTGCCCGGTGGCATAGACGCCTTCTTTGTCTTGCCGACATACACCCTTCACATAGCCAATATCGTGGCATAGCAAGGAGACAATGAAATGCAGCCAGTCGCTGGGCGAAACGCCACCTTCACGGATGTGCTTACCCCGTAGAATCTCTTGTCCTACGAGGGCTACCAAAATCGTATGCTCGACGTTGTGGTAGAGAGCATCGCTGTTGGCGATATTCTCAAGCGCCATTGACCCAACCCAACCAATGATGT
>DATNRH010000843.1 GCA_036703605.1 Candidatus Obscuribacterales bacterium
CTAACTAGGGCATGGCTAACTAGGGCATGGCTAACTAGGGCATGGCTAACTAGGGCATGGCTAACTAGGGCATGGCTAACTAGGGCATGGCTAAGAGCAGGCAGTGTGAGTTGCGGGGGCTGCTGGCCATCAACAACGCCACTAGCGGCGGCTGCTGGCCATCAACAACGCCACTAGCGGCGGCTGCTGGCCATCAACAACGCCACTAGCGGCGGCTGCTCTCCCTCTTGCGTGGTGGAAAAGACTACCCCCGCCACAATGTTTACCCTGCCTGCTGAGTGCACGCCCGATGGCGGCTACCTCTTTGCCACTGTGGGTAGGGGACCTGCTCACGTCTAGGCAATGGCCCAGAGACCGTGGAGGTTAGGGCCAACGGTCAAGTCACACTCCGCACTGCTGATGAAGTCAACTGGTCCTCAATCTCCGGCATTTCCTTCCCTTGTCCGTAATAAAAGAAATCGATGCCGTTGCGTTGCGAGGGCTTCACGATCTCGAAGGCATCGAAGCAGAGAAAACGAAGAGCATTAAGAAGAACCGCGGCGATTTTCTGGTTGCTCCCTCCCAAAATTGGCGCGATTTTTGAGCTGCAAACTAGTTCGAGCGGCCATTTTCACCTGAAGCAGACTAATTTTCATCAAGATGTCCGAAGAACGTCAGAAATTTGTCGTATCTTGGCTGAAGGAAACTTTGGACACAAATAAGCTCCCATACTTCGAGTTCAATGATGAAACAACCGATGTTCTCTACGAATTGGCAAAAAAGAACATCAGACGAAACGCAGACACGCAAATAATTATTGAAGATTTAAAAATGAAGACAAAGGAGTACCATGGGGAGGCTCAGCGCTTGGAAGAAGTCCTAGAACGGATCAACTTTACTCCGAAGCACCTGGAAGATGCCTTACCGAGTATCAATGCACTGAGTTCGCTTGCAGTAACCTTGGAATTGAAAGATGTAAATACAACTAGGTAAGGGGAGACTGACGTCAGCTATTGCTTGGCCCTGGCCGACCTGGCTGCC
>DATNRH010000844.1 GCA_036703605.1 Candidatus Obscuribacterales bacterium
GGCTTGCGGTCAACTTCAAAGGACTCTACAGCGGCGGAGTGGATGGTCTCATTCGCGTTGGGGGCACGGCTCTAGCCCCCCAAATCGGGGGAGAAGTGGTGCTGTCTGATGGGCGCATTTCTCTGCCCGATCCAACAGCCCTAGAAGGGGCAGACGTTTCGCTTGCGGCGACTCAACGATTGACGACCGTCTTTTCACCGCCGGAGTTGAATGACCTGCAGGTCACTTTGGGCGATCGCCTCTTGATTACCCGTGCCCCGATTCTCAACTTCGTTGCCACGGGTGGCCTAGTGGTCAATGGCTCTCTTAACGATTTTCGGACGTTGCGCCCCGACGGCACGATTCGGCTCCGCAGCGGTCAGGTCAATGTGTTCACGACCCAGTTCAACCTCGATCGGGGACACGACAACATGGCTGTTTTTCGTCCTAATCAGGGGCCAGATCCATTTCTCAATGTGCGCCTTGCGACTTCGGTCTTAGAACAAACGCGCACCATTCAACCTCCCGCTTCGCCCTATACCCAGTCTGAAATTGTTGATACCACCGCTTCCGATATCGGCGGGTTGCAAACCGTACGAATTGAGGCAGCGGTCGAGGGGCCAGCTAGTCAAATTTTTGAGAATTTGGAACTCACCAGCAGCCCAGGACGCAGTGAGAACGAGATTATTGCGTTAATTGGAGGTGGTTTTGTCAACAATATTGACGAGGGCGATGGCTCTCTGGCGATCGCCAACCTAGCAGGCACGGCGCTCTTCACCAGCATTCAAACCCTAATCAGTAATGCAGTTGGCTTTGGCGACTTCCGCATCTTCCCAACAGTCATCACCGACAACGACCGCGAAGAAAGCAATCGCGACGATATCAGTTCTACGTTTGGCCTCGCCGCCGAGCTAGGAATTAGCATCACCGATGATTTGTCTGTCTCGATCTTGCAGCTTTTGACTGTGCGAGAGCCGACCCAATTTAGTCTGCGCTATCGGTTAGACGACAACTGGCTCCTGCGCGGCTCCACAAATCTCAACGACGACAGCCGGGTTGTGCTGGAATATGAGGCTCGCTTTTAGAGGGTTAGGGTGACTTTCCGAGCAACAAGATATCTTCTGTAGGGTGCGCCGCTGCCAAGCAACCGCACCCAAAATGGCTCATTCATATCGATCACTTGCTAAACACCTCCTGGAGTTGGCCGCTCAGGTGAATCTCAAAACCTTCCTGAAACCACTGCGCTCCCCAAAACGCAAGAAACCACCGCTCACCGTCGATAGAAAGCACCACCAGGAAAAACGTGCGAAACCATAACCCACCTTGACCGGGCTGACTCTATGAACCCAACAAATATTGATGCACAAGATGCTGAGCAGCAGGCATCTGTCCGTAGGTAAAGACGACGGGTAGGGAGGTTCGCAGCTTAGGCTGGAGATGCTGCAACATATAAGGGCTGCCATAAATCACCAGTGCCTGAAGAT
>DATNRH010000845.1 GCA_036703605.1 Candidatus Obscuribacterales bacterium
ACTAGGGTACGATTTTCGATATTGGCCCCTAGGGTGTAGGAAACGCTGGAGGTTACTGTATCTAAACCTTCACCGGGGTTTTCGACAACGCGATCGCCCTCATCATCAACGAAATACCGATCATTGCCGGCCCCGCCGGCCATGTAGTCGGCTCCGCCTCCGCCATCGAGGGTGTTGCTGCCCTCGTTGCCGATCAGGCTATTTTCTAGGGCATTGCCGAAGCCGTTGATGTTGCCCGCCCCTGCTGCCAGGATTAGGTTTTCTAGGTTGGCCCCCAGGGTATAGGACACCGAGGAGATCACCGTATCGATGCCACCACCGATGTCCACGGTTTCCACTACCCCATCCCCAGCGGCATCGACCACGTAGGTGTCATTCCCCAGACCGCCGATCATCACGTCATTGCCGGCGCGACCGTCGAGGAGATTATTGCCGTCGTTGCCGGTGATGGTATTGCGACCTGCGTTACCCACCCCGATTAGATCCTCAGTACCGGTGGCACCGGTCAGGATCAGATTTTCTAGATTGGCCCCGAGGGTAAAAGACACGGAGGATTCTACGGTGTCAATGCCGCCGGCTGGCCCTGCCACGGTTTCAACAGCGCGATCGCCCTCATCATCCACGATGTAGCGATCGTCGCCCCGTCCGCCAATCATCCTATCGGCCCCTGCACCACCATCTAAAACATTATTGTTGTCGTTGCCAATAATGGTGTTGTTTAGACTGTTGCCTGTGCCGTTGATGGCCCCGCCCGTTGGGTCGAGGATAAGAATTTCGATGTTATCGCCCAGGGTGTAGTTCACCGTGGAAATCACCGTATCGCGCCCGGCATTGGGTGCTTCGATGACGCGATCGCTTGTGTCATCGACGTAGTAAGTATCATTGCCGACTCCGCCGCGCATCTCGTCTACCTCTAGGCCACCCCGTAGGATGTCGTTGCCGCTGCCGCCAATCAGCACATCATTGCCTGCGCCGCCGTCTAGGGTATTGTCGTTGGCGTTGCCAATGATGGTATTGTTGCGATCATTGCCGGTGCCTTGGGTGGCTCCCCCCACTAGGGTTAGGTTTTCGATGTTGACATAGTCTGGTGCAGAGAGGTTGAGGTTAAGGCTGGAAATGACCGTATCAATATCGGTAGCTGGGCCAGTTTCCACGATGCGATCGCCCGCATTGTCGATCACGTAGGTATCATTGCCCGTGCCACCGTCCATTAGATCATTGCCGGTGCCGCCATCGAGGACATCATTGCCTGCCCCTGCCAGGATCACATCATTGCCACCCCGCCCTTCTAGACGGTTATTTCCCTCGTTACCAATGATTGTATTGTTGGCATCATTGCCGATACCGTTTAGGTTACCTGCCCCCGGTTGCAGGGTCAGGTTTTCCAGATTGGCTCCTAGGGTATAGGAAACCGACGAAAGGACTGTATCTAAACCCTCATTGGCATTTTCAATCACCCGATCGCCTAGGTTATCGACCACATAGGTATCATTGCCGCGACCACCTATGAGGCGATCGCTGCCGCCCCGACCATCGAGACGGTTATTGGCGTCGTTGCCGATAATGGTATTGTTACCTGCATCACCAGCCCCGATCACCGCTCCATCCAGCAACACCAACCGCTCGATGTTACCGGATAGGGTATAGCTAGCGCTGGCGATCACCACGTCTGTCCCTTCGTTAGGATTTTCTGTGACCACATCAGCGCTGTTATCGACGTAGTAGGTATCATTCCCCGTGCCGCCCTGCATTGTATCGACGCCAGCACCACCGATCAAGACATCGTTGCCGCCACCGCCCTGCAGCAGGTTATTCCCGGCATTGCCGGTAATGGTGTTATTACCGGCATTTCCCACCCCGGTGAGGTTTTCGTTGCCGGTAGGGCCGACTAATATCAGATTCTCGACATTGGCCCCAAGGGTAAAGTTCACATCTGAGAAGACGGTATCGAGTCCCTCATTGGTACTTTCCACCACAATATCGCCGACTTGGCGAACAAAGTAGGTATCATTGCCGCGTCCGCCGATTAGGCTATTGCGCCCACCGACGCCGTCAAGAACATCATTACCGTCTCCGCCGATCAGGGTGTTATTCCCTGTATTGCCCAGAATAGTATTATCCAGCGCGTTGCCTGAGCCGATATTATTTCCCGTGCCCACTAAGGTAAGATTTTCTAGATTGGCTCCGAGGGAATAGGACACGTCGGAAATAACTAAATCAATACCTTCATTGGTATCCTCAACGACGCGATCGCTAATATTGTCGACCAGGTAAGTATCATTGCCCTTGCCGCCGCGCATCTCATCGATACCGCTGCCGCCATCCAGGATATCGTTGCCGTCACCGCCCGCCAGCAGATCATCGCCGCCGCGTCCTTCTAAGCGGTTATTGCCATTGTTGCCCGTGATGGTGTTGGCGAGGTCATTGCCCGTGCCATCACTATCTGACGCACCGATGAGGAATAGGTTTTCAATATTATCTCCTAGGGTATAGGAGTCGCTGGCGACTACGGTATCAATGCCTTCATTGGCTGCCTCAGTTACCACATCGCCTGCGCTGTCTACAATGTAGATGTCATCGCCGCGCCCGCCGATCATCACATCATCGCCAGTACCGCCATCTAGGGTATCGTTGCCGTCGCCTGCCTCAATGCGATCGCTGCCATCGCCACCCGATAAGGTATTGTTGCCGCTATTGCCAATTAGGGTATTATCTAACTCATTGCCTGTGCCCCGCAGGTTATTAGCTCCACCTAAAATTAGGGTTTCAACATTGCCTGCTAGGGTATAGGAGCGTAGGTTAGAAATGACCGTATCGGTGCCACCACCGGGGGTTTCCAGAATTGTGTCACCTTCATCATTGAGGATATAGGTGTCATTGTCATCCCCGCCGATCAGGGTATCGCGCCCAGCACCACCGATTAAAACATCATTTCCACCGTTGCCTTGAAGGAGATTATCTCCAGCGTTACCGGTAATGGTATTATTTTCTTCATTGCCAATGCCGTTGAGATTATCATTGCCCAACAGAATCAGATTTTCTAGGTTGGGGGCTAGCACCGTCGAAAAACGAGTAATAACAGTATCGATGCCACCACCCGGATCCTCTGTGATAGTATCTCCCAAACCGCTGACGATATAGGTATCATTTCCAGTACCGCCGATCAGGGTATTATTCCCCCCCACCCCATTGAGATAGTCGTCACCCGCGCCGCCCTCAAGGATGTTGTTGCCCGTTGTGCCAGTAATGGTATTGTTGAGGTCATTACCGGCTCCATTCAGGTTGCCCGTTCCTAGCAAGATAAGGTTCTCGACGTTAGCGCCTAGGGTAAACGACACCTGCGATCGCACCAGATCGAGACCCTCATTGGCATTTTCGATCACCACGTCGCCGAGGTTATCCACCAGATAGGTATCATTCCCATCTCCACCGCGCATGATATCTGCTCCGGTGCCACCGTCTAGCAGATCATCGCCGTCACCGCCCTCTAAAACATCATCATCTGCTCCACCGCGCAGCGTATCGTTGCCCGCCCCGCCCCGAAGGGTATCGCGCCCGGTGTCGCCAATCAAGATATCGGTGCCATCCCCACCGTCTAGGATATCGTTGCCCGTTCCACCATTGAGAACATCATCGCCGGTGCCGCCATCGAGCCGATCATTGCCAGCGTCGCCAAACAGGCGATCATCTCCGGCATCCCCGATGAGACTGTCGTTCCCCCTATCCCCTCGAAGGGTGTCATCGCCGCCAAGCCCGCGCAGGACGTCATCTCCGTCCAATCCGCGAATAACGTTATTGGCGTTATTACCTAAGATGGTATTGTCTAAATCATTACCCGTACCGTTGATCGCCTGGTTTCCGGTCAAGGTCAAATTCTCGACATTTGCACCTAGCCGGAAACTGATGGATGCATTCACCAAGTCAATGCCAGAGTTCAGTGTCTCAATGACGCGATCGCCGACATTGTCTACAACATAAATGTCATTGCCCGCGCCCCCTTCCATGCGATCGCTGCCGGAGCCGCCGTCTAAGGTATCGTTGCCACCGCCGCCAATGAGCCGATCATCGCCCGCATCGCCGATTAAGCGATCGCTGCCAGCACCGCCGTCTAATAGGTCATTGCCTTGTAGACCTAAGAGAATATCATCTCCACCTAGCCCAAACAGCCGATCATCCTCAACCGTACCCCGCAACCGATTGTTGCTACCATCACCTCTTCTGACAGCCATTATTCTATTTCCTTACCAAAACCTACTGACATTCATTTCAGATCAAACTGCAGTCTTCATCCATCATCTCTCTAGCCCTTGATCGACTTAAGACAAGTGAATCGTCAGGCTAGACATGATAGTTCTATCTTGATTAACTTCAAACCAACGATGTCCCTCAGGATCATGAGCCATCTTTGATATGAACACGTTCTGCTGATCGTGCTAGCTAAAAATGTATTTCTTAGAGTGACATGATTAACAGGCTAAGGTAATGACGTGGGTCGCCTCTCGATTGAGGTGAGCGTGGAGCAGCCCTGTGGATCTGCTGTTAGGCAAAACACTTATACGATGAGTACAACAGTCTTTGTTCACCTACCCAAATCCTGGGAGTGTTGTCATAAGCCTGGGTTTTTGTTCTTTGCATTCGGTTACAAAAAGGCGATCGCTTCTTGAAGGGGCCAACCAAGGCAAAGAGGCTCTCATGACTGTAGCGAGTATCGTCGTCTAACAATGAGCTAGCTCCTGAGAGGGATATAAGTGCAGTCTATGACATTTAGGCGGGCTTACCTAGACTAGGGTCATAACCAAAAACACCTTGAGCCAACCTGTTTTATACCTGTCTTTAACGTAGTCAATACCACCAAAGATTGACTGTTATCTTGCCAAGCAAACAGGCTATTGCTTGTGCATGACTAGTATCTTCATGCCTCCTTCATCTTGTTGAGATCTTAATGAAGCCAACGTTTGATGTCTTGTTCAATATTAAAGCAAAGTTCTAGACATAACTACCATACTCTACGTAGATATTCTCCTGCCTTTCTATCAGGCGTCAAAACGATGACCCCTAGAGACTAGTTCCGTAGCTTTCTAGCGGTCAGTTCCGGTTAAAGCAGTTGTTCAGTTTGTTGGATGAAAGCGTCTAGATCGCTATCCATAAGAGAAGGGCTTGGTTGCCGTTCATCCATTAGCCGTCCGT
>DATNRH010000846.1 GCA_036703605.1 Candidatus Obscuribacterales bacterium
AATACGAGCGATCGCCCAGTTCATCTCGACACCAAAGGCTGAGGGACTGGTGGGCTGATAGTGGTCAGGATTGAGGAATCCCGTTAAGGCCTCTGCGGTGCGAATGCCTCGCTGCCACAGCAGTTGAGCGGCAAATTGCCCAGAACTACTCACGTAGTCTTGGACGGTTTTCAGAAACCAATCGGGCACACTAGAGGCAGGCTGTAGCTGCCAATGAAGAGATGGGCCAGGCATAGCGATCGCAGGCGAGATAGGTTAAAAACAAGGGGTGCTCCCTGCTCTATCCTGATGGATCTGCGCCGGGTTGACCAGTATCTACAAATTTGCTGACCATCTTGCCCGAAATGAGAGACGTCCCTGCTGTATCTCTTTAGTAATTTGTGGTCTCTATCGCCAGATCAACTTCATCTGCAATGAGTCCATCTTGGATGCGCGTTTAGATCCCTGATGTGTGGCGATGAAATCAGGATGTGTCTCAAACGGTAGATGCAGCGTCACCCTACTTTTAGAGAGAAACCCGAGGAGACATGGTAATGAAACTCAGATGCCTTTTAACCGCCCTGTTGATGGCTGTATTGATGTGGGGAGCCCCAGCTTATGCCTTTCAGGCTGATGATCTTGACCAGCTTATTTCTACCCGTGCTTGTGTTGAGTGTGACCTACAAGACGTTGATCTACGAGGCTCCAATCTAAGTGGGGTCAATTTGGAAAAGGCTAATCTTTCCCGCGCTAACCTGATGGCGGTGAATTTAATGGGGGCAAACTTGGAGGGAGCGACGCTGGATGAGGCGTTGATGTTTGCCGTGAATCTGCTTGATGCCAATCTCCATGGGGTGAGTGTGTTTGGTACAGAGCTGGGTGGAGCCTATGTCTGCAACACCACCATTCCCAGTGGGCGCATTTCCAATCGCGACTGCGAGGCCGAGGATGAGTTGATCGATGAGCCTCAAGATGCTGCTTTGATGCAAGAGATGAATGATGCACTGGATGAGGCGGCCGATGATAAGGCGGTCGATGCAGCAAAGAAGGCGGCCGATGCAGTGCTGTTGGACGCCAATGATGAGGCTGACTCAGCGGTAGACAAGATGATGAACTAGCGCTCTTGATAAGACCTAGTCCCTTGAAGAGATACGGAGATACTCCTAACGTGGCATCTTCTATCGATAGAGGCTAGGCACGCCTAGTCAAGCTGATCTAGTCTAGAGTGCAGATAGTCTCGACAGACTGATTAGTTTTACTAGGAGTGACATTAACGATGAATTGGACTCGATCCATGATGACTTGGGTGCTAGTGGCGATCGCCGTTTTGGTGGTGGGCTGCGGTTCTGCGCCGACTAACGCTGGCCCCGTCTATACCCCCGAGGAGATTGCGCAAATCCAGCGGTATACCACTGAGGTTTCCGATCTGCGCGATCGCCTGACCGAGGCGGTGCCCCCCATGATTGCCAACGAAGAGTGGCTGGATGTTGAAACGTTTATCCATGGCCCCTTGGGAGAATTGCGAACCAAAATGGCATCGCTGACTCGCAGCCTAGAGCCCAAACTGCAATCCCAGTCTCAACAGACTGCGCGGGATGTTTTTGGGCATCTGGTGAAATTAGATGAGGCGGCTCGCGGTCGAGCTTCGGTCAAGGCAATTGTGAACTATAACGGTGCAATCGAGGATCTAGCCGCATTTCTCAATCAGGTACCCGCAGAGGTGAGGGGCACGGATGAACCGTCTGTATAGCCTGTGGACGGCTTGAGAACCTTCCAAACCCCGGTTTTGGGGTCGCGGTAGACCATGAACGGATTGGGGCGTAGGGGTTGGCTACAAACTTTAATCATGGCTGTTCCTCCTAGGGTAAAACCATTGGCAACTGAGCACGCTCAGTAGTTTGGGGTGCATAATGCCATTCTAGGAGGCTATTCAACGGTCTTGGGTGATCTGTCTAGCCCTTGGATATGATTTGTCTCACAGAAAAAGGCGATCGCCTTCACAATGTCTTTGCCGCTTCTTCACACAACCATTGCAGACCAAGAGCGATCGCCTGCCTTAGCCCTCTGCCTCAATCTCCCACGCGGCCTGGAAGAAATCTCGTTCACATTCCATGGCATAGCGATAGGCGGCATCTACAGCGGCTGTGCGGGGAGCCTGTTCCGCTAGGGTGGCAAGCTGCTGAGCTAGATCATCAAACTCAGGGCTGCTGTAGGTTCTAATCCAATCGGTATAGTCGTGCTCGGGAATGGCAGGCTGGGCGAGCTGCTGCCCCAAGTAGGCATAGAGTTTCATGCAGGGCAGCATGGCGGCAGTGGTGACGCTGGTATCCTGGCTCCATGCGGTGGCTAGTAGGAAATCGGTATAGCGGCGGGTGGCGGCCCCTGGTGTTATTTGCGTGAGGTCTACCTGCCAGGATTGGGCATAGCTCTGGTGCAGCCGCAGCTCGGACAACACCCCTCCCGCTAGGTCATGGAAGGTGCCAAATCCTTCCCAGGTGGAAGCCTTGGCAGCAGCAATGCTATAGGCCCGGGCAAAAGATTCTAGAAAAAAGGCATCTTGCCCAACGTAGTAGGCAAATTTATGGCGGGGTAAGGTGCCGCTGTAAATCCCTTGAACAAAGGCATTTTTGAGACAAGCGATCGCTAAATCTTGATTAGCCTGCCATAGATCCTCTGCAACCGACATCGTTCCTCCCTGATTCAACGTCCTGACGCCATACAACTAGCCATTAAAAAGGGTGAGCCCTAGCCCACCCTTGCTCATCATCTCAAGTTAGCACCGGTTGGTCTAGACGTTAGCAGCAACCTTAGCCTCTTGGACGAGATGTTCGTAGGTCGCGCGCATCTTGAGACCCACCAACACTTGGAATAGTCCGCTACCGTTGTTCGAACCCGGATATTCCTTATGCTTCAGCAGCAACTCGGTCATCTCGCCGTAGTGCTTCGTTGAGGTATTGCTGAGGTGATTCTCAATGTAGATGAGTTCCTCAAGCTTCTCAAACTGGCCGTCAACCTCTAGCACCGACACATTATTGCCGTAGTAGGTATCGGGGCCATAGAACATCCGAATGCCGGGGTAGGAACAGGTGAGTTTCCGTCCACAAGGAATCCAGTCGATGGTTGAGCCTTCATCGAAGAGGTAGACCGGCTCGAAGTCTTGCACACCTTCTTTTTGGATGAGGCGCACTCGCAGCACTTTGCGCTCTTCATCGTTGGGAATGAGCTTGGTGGGTAGGATTTGAATGACGACATCCGCATACTGCTTTTGGACGTCTACATAGGCTTCAAAGTCAGGGCGGCGGGCGTTGATGGAGGCCAAAATGTCTTCATAGGTGTGCCCACGCTCAGCCATATCTCGCTGGATCTTCCAAGAGATTTTCACCTCGTCGCTGATGTCGAGGTATACGCTGAAGTCCAGAAGCGATCGCACCCGTTCGTCATACATGGGGTGCAGCCCTTCAATTACCACAATATGGTTAGGCTCAACCCGCTCTGGCGGATCCAGTTCACCCGTTTCGTGGTTGTAGATGGGCTTATCGATCGCATTGCCCTCTTTCAGCGCCTTGATTTGTTCATACATCAAATCAAAGTTGTTGGCCTTGGGGTTCAGCGCCGTAACACCGGCCACCTTCCGCCCTTTGCGGTCAAGGCTATGGTAGTCATCTAGACAAATGACCGTCATCAACTCTTCCCCGAACAGATCCGCCAAACGGCGCAAAAAGGTTGACTTACCACATCCGGAATCTCCGGCTACGCCAATTAAGACAATGCGATCTGGCTTACTGCTCATAGGTACCTCTAAACACGAATGACAACGACTCAACACTCTTAAATCTGGAACAACAGCATCCCCGCAGAGCAATTCCCCCAAGCCAGCAGTTCCGCAAATTGTATTTCGCAAATTATACCGCTGAGCGTAGGCGTAAATATGATTGACGCCCAATTAAAAATCAAGTCTTTCCCAACCGTTTCAGAATCTTAGACGCAGACTGAGCGTCACTCAATCCAATTCTGAAATCACTGAGTCTTGACGTTTAGTCTTGACGCAGACCTGTCAAGTTGGTTAGGGAAATGCTTGAAATCGCCCAGGAATAACTGGTGAGTATTTAATACTATCCATTAATAGTTATGCTACCAGACTGATGCCTACCCCATCAAGACACAGATATGCCCTAGCTACATCTCATGGGGTAGATACCCTCATCTGGCTTCTGGCTAGGGCTAGGAATTCCACAAAGAATCTAAAAGTGACGCGCTGGCAACATTTTTCCCGTCAACTTTTCGATAATCTCAGTCGTAGTTCGTCTTGATCATGCAAGGCGAAATGATTCCTATGGGTTGAGAGATTGGGCGCGGTGGCGAAGGCAGTCGTTTGTGCGGTGAGGGCTGCCATGCTCTGAGAAGGTAATCTGTGTGGCGGAGGCATCGGCGATCGGGATGTATAGGTCAAGAATTGAGTTGAGATTAAAGCGTTTTGTGGATCAGAGAGCTTTATTCTGATAGCTTGATCTGTGGTGCAGTGTGGGTGATATATGCCCCGCGCTGTGGTAGGTTTGACTTAAAAACACCTAATTCTGATTGGCAATGTATAATCCAAGCGCAGCAGGCAAGGCTTCTAACACAATCTACGGGAATCGTCTTTTCGTATACGAGGTTGAAGGCCTACGTCAAAACCTCGAGGCAGACAAAGCAGACTACCCCATTCGCAAGAGTGGCAGTGCCTACATTACCGTGCCCTATGGTCGCATGAATCAGGAGATGCAGCGCATTACTCGTCTAGGCGGGCGGATTGTGAGCATTCGTCCCCTTAGTGAAATGAGTCGTGAATTGGCAGAAGCCAATAGCCCATCTTCGAGTGCAGCCCCTCAGCCCAGTCAGTCGGCAGGAGAGAGCAAGGCTATGACACAGGCGGCAAAGGCTGAAAAGAAAACCGAGGTTCCGGTCAATCTTTACCGACCCAAGTCACCTTTCATCGGCAAATGCATTAGCAATGAGCCGCTTGTGGGTGAAGACGGGATTGGTATTGTGCAGCATCTTACGTTTGACCTATCGGGTGGCGATCTGCACTACCTAGAAGGACAAAGTATTGGCATTATTCCTGACGGAACAGACGAGAAGGGCAAGCCTCATAAGCTTCGCCTCTATTCCATCGCTTCGACCCGTCATGGCGACAAGCTGGATGATCAAACTGTTTCCCTCTGTGTGCGGCAGCTTGAGTATAAGCACCCAGAAACCAATGAAACGGTGTATGGGGTTTGTTCCACCTATCTCTGCAATTTAGAACCCGGCGCAGACGTGAAAATTACGGGGCCGGTGGGCAAGGAGATGCTGCTGCCTGAGGATCCCGAGGCTAAGGTGATCATGATGGCTACCGGTACCGGAATTGCACCTTTCCGGGCTTACCTATGGCGCATGTTTAAAGAAGAAGAGCGGAAGCGCAACACGGATTATGACTTTAAGGGGTTTGCTTGGCTCATCTTTGGGATTCCGGTGACCCCCAATATTCTCTACAAGGAAGAATTGGAGGCCATTCAAGAGCAGTATCCCGACAACTTCCGTCTCACTTATGCCATCAGCCGTGAGCAGCAAAACCCAGATGGTGGTCGGATGTATATCCAGCACCGGGTGGCTGAATATGCGGATGAGCTATGGGGCATGATTCAAGATCCCAAGACCCATACCTACATTTGTGGATTGAAGGGTATGGAAGGTGGTATTGATGAAGCGCTTTCGGCTGCAGCGGAGAAGACGGGTGTCAACTGGTCTGACTACCAGCGCCAAATGAAGAAGGAAGGCCGCTGGCACGTCGAAACCTACTAAGCGATTCTATGTGGCAACATTCCAGGATGCGCAACTGCTCACTCAGGATGTTGCCCTAGGGGCTTGGCTAGGCAAGCTGCTTAATTTCAGGAAACAGAAAGGGAGCGATCGCCCTCGATCGCTCCCTTTTGCATGGAGTTTCAAGCTAGATTCAGGGCTCTCAGGAGGACATGACCTAGAGGGGACGATACACCCGATAGTTGATGTCGGGGAAAATATTGTCGATCGCCTCCACCTTCTCTAGCCAGCCGGAGTCCAGTTTGCCCTCTAAAATATCGTCCCGCAGCTTGTTGAAGCGCATCAAGTGCGATCGCGTCCGCCGTACGGCATAGGGCACCATGGTACCGGTGCGCATAATGAATGCCCAATCCGACGACTGGGCCAAGAGGAGTTCCCGAGCTGCCTGGTTGAGCGATCGCCACTCTAGATCATCGGCCGGTTCTCGCTTCGATAGTTCAATCATCCGCTCGGCGGCCTTATGCAGATGGGGATAGATCCAAGCATTGGTTTCATTCAGCCAATATTCATGGAAACCCCTAAAGCCCCAGCTCGACTGAGATGGCCGACAAACCTGCTGGGTGGGATGCTCCTGGAGATAATCGGCTAGGTGGGTCATTTCATAGGTGTTTTGGTCAAACCAGGTTTTGCGGAACAGGTAGTCGATAAACCACGGCCCCTCATACCACCAATGCCCAAACAGCTCAGCATCGTAGGGCGACACAATAATCGGCGGGCGCTGCATGATGCCGTGAAGGTGTTCCACCTGTTTCTGGCGATTCCACATGAAGTTACCCGCATGTTCTGCCGCCTTTTCCCTTGCCCAATAGGGGTCATACCAATCCTTGTCGCTCAGCCCTAGCCCCTTGCCGGTAATCTTGTGGTACTTGATGCCCACATTCTTCCGTTGCCCGTTGGGCATGATGTAAGGCTTGATGTATTCGTATTCCGCATCCCAGCCCAAGTCACGGTAGAACTCGCGATATTCCGCCGCGCCAGGATAGCCCACTACCGAAGACCATACCTGCTGGGAGGATTCGTGGTCACGTCCAAAGGCGGCCACCCCGGTTTCTGTATAGATCGGGGCATAGGTGCCAAAGCGTGGGCGCGGGCGAGCATAGAGAATGCCGTGGCCATCGCTCAAGAAGTACCGCAGTCCGGCATCGGCCAACATGCGCTCTAGCCCTTCGTAATAGGCACATTCTGGCAACCAGATGCCCTTGGCAGGACGTCCAAAGGTTTGCTCATAATGCTCACAAGCCACCTGCACCTGTGCCCAAACCGCTTGGGGATACATTTTCATCAGGGGCAGATAGCCATGGGTGGCTCCGCAGGTGATGATGTCTAGGTTATTGCTTTCTAGATAGTTGCGAAAGCCTGTGATCAGGTTGCCATCATAGCGTTCCCAGACTTCCCGCACTTGGTTATATTCCGAAGCATAATGCTCAGACAGGTAGCGCAGATGGCCATTGTGGGTGTTGCGCTCAACTTCCATCTCTGCCAGCTCTTCTAGCTTGGCTAGGTGAGCGTCATAGCGCTCCTGCAGCAGCGGATCTTGCAGCATAGACACCAAGGGTGGCGTCATGCTCATAGTCATTTTGAAGTCTACCCCGTCGCGCTTCAGCCCATCGAACATTTGTAGCAGGGGGATGTAGGTTTCGGTGATGGCTTCGTAAAGCCATTCCTCTTCCAACACGTAGTCGCTTTCCGGGTGGCGAACGAAGGGAAGGTGAGCGTGGAGAACCAGAGCGACGTATCCAATACTCATAAGCGCTAGGGGTGCATAGTAGCCGAGAGGTGGGCGGGCTGAAACAACATTAAAAATGATGCCGAGAATCAGTATTGTTTGATAAAAGCAGTCTATAGAAGCAGATAGTGTCCTCCCTGCTACAGGTACATGCTGCATGACTGGCGGGTCTTGATGGCATAGTTTGCCTTGTGGATGGTCTGCCTTGTGGATGGTCTGCTCCCTGGTTGGGCAGTGGACTCATCGGGCAATGGGCCAAGACAAGGCAATAACCCAGATCAGACTGTGACCCACGGAGCAGGGATGTAATCAGGGTGGACTGCTGCCAAGATTGTAAAGCAAAAGCTAAACACATTTTCCGAGAGATGCAACTAGATTCGTGGCAACCTATGAGGATTTGACCCAGGGGGATGAACGCGGTTAGGCAAAGCCTGGGGCTTAGAACCGCTGTTGTTGGCTGCCGTAGATGATGGGCCATGCGAACCAAGGATGCACGCCATGTCTACTCTCTTTGCAGGTATTTTCTCGCGATTAAGTCTGACTATTAAATTATCTTGCTACTCTAGACGTATTCATCAGAGGGTTGCTTAACTTTGGTAAGACTGACGCTGTGCAACAGCTTGTCTGCCTACCAACCAAGACTAGCTATTAAGAGGCTTTTAGATCGGTCAAACTGCTGAGGGCTTGATAAAATCTAAGCACGATTGCAGGATGACGTTCATCGGTTGACAGTCATGGCTTTCATGACATGAAGATGGGCTTGCTGAATTGCTGTCACATAAGCTTTGATTGGATAGTCTCTTGGGTCATCAATTTCCACTGCCACATCTGGGTACGCTATGACACAGCCGACGATTTTAGAATTGGCAAAACAAGGTGATCCCCAGGCGATCGCCACCTTAATGAATCGCACGCTTCACACTCAAGGCATGAATGCTAGAGTAGCGCGTCAGGGCGATCGCCTCTTGATCATGACTGAGGCCGCACAGGTGCCAAACCGCATGGTTATGACTAACTTTGTGCGCAATGGTATCAATGGTCTAGAGCTAGACTCTATCCGCCTCATTCGGATTTTGGGCAAGAAGACGGGGGATGACCAAGCAGCTTGGGTACAGGAGCTTGAACTCTCGGAGCAGGGAGCGGCGATCGCCGCGCCGAAGCCGCCTGCCTCTCCAGTCTCCGACGTGGAAGAAGCAACTCCACCGGTGATTCGCCCTCTGCCGCCGCCCCCACCCCCTGGCAGAATGCGGTTTAGTGGTGAAGGTCTGGCTGCCCCAGCTCAGGACTCCCCCGAGCGATCGCCGGATGTGATTCCCAAGCGTGTTCCACCGCCGCCACCGCCGCACCTTGATGGACTATCGTTGGGGCGAACACCGGAGCAGGATGAAGATGATGAGGTGGTGGACTCTTTCATCCCTGACGACACAACCGTATTGCCTAGCCTTGAGGATGACTTTACTGCATCGGAGTTGGATCTTGACCTCAACCGGGATGAAGATATCTCCTTTGATTTGCAGCCTGCCAGTGACTCCGATGCCGACTCCTATTCTGAGTCGTTGATTGATGATCTCTTCAATACAGAGGCACAAACGACGATTGAAGATGACGAGGAGATCAGTCTAGCTCTTGATGACGCTGAGAATGATTTGTTGGGGCTGAGTGATGATGTTTTGGCAGATTTGGTAGGCTTAACTGACCCAGACATCCGCCCCGGCAATCCGCCTTCGATGCCCGAGCCAGATGCTGATGTAGCGATGGATCATCCTCGCTCATCGAATTTAGAGCAGGAGCCTTTGATGGGGATGCCGCCGGTGAGCGAGCCGGCCGAGGTAGACAACACATGGGAGCCCCCCGATGCCGAGGGACGTACTGCGGCCCTAGAGGCTGAGCAAGAGCAGATTGAGTCAAGTTCTGCCGAAGAGCCTTTGGCCTTGCCCCCAGCTTCGTCCCCTGCTCCGGCGCTGCCAGAGGAATCTGAACCTCAGCGAGCTGGGGTGGGAGCTGGGTCGATCTTTGGTGTGATCTTGGCGTTGATTATTGCTTGGATTGGCGGGCTGATGGGCTATAACGCCTGGCAGTCCATGAATCAGCCGGAAGGGGAAGGGAATGGCAGTCCAACGGCGGTCGATGCGCCCCCAGATCCTGAACCCTCTCCTGATAGTCCGGAAGGCGAAGCGGTTGAGACAGACAGCGCTTATGAGGAAGCGATCGCTCTGGCGAATCAGGCCAATCGGTTAGCGGCTAATGCTCAATCGCAGGATGATTGGGCTTTAGCGGCTAGTCAATGGCAGCAAGCTGTAGCCCTGCTGCGCAGCGTGCCGGAGGATGACCCGAACTATGCTGATGCCCAGGCCGCGTTGCCTAACTACGAAGAGTCTTTGGCAATTGTTGAACAGCAGGCCGCGTTGCCGCCAGGTACCGAGTCTTTGCCTTCAACAACGGTCACCATATCTAATGCTGGCACTTGTCGTGCGGTGCGTTCGACCCAGGAATCGCCGCCCCTTGAGCTCACCAATGTTCAGTTCAATGCACCAACGGGTAATAGCCAGATCACCTACATTGTGGGCTGTATCACCAACCATACCGACCAAGTCATCGGCAATGTTAGCATTGCCTACCAAGACAGTGCTGGCGCTGAGCAGATTGCAGAGGGGCGCTTGAACTTCAATGATCTCGCACCGGGGCAAACGATTCCGTTCCGCAGTGACTTTACCCTGAGTCCTGATACAACGGAAGCGACGATTGAACAGATTTCCTGGGCGGCGGTGGGTGCTACGTCGCCTCAAGAGTTGGATGCCTCAATTCGCTTGGTGCGCTAGGCGATCTAGATGCTGATGATCTACGGTGGGAAGGGAGGCGATCGCCCGAGATGGTGGTATCGTCTTCCTTGATCGTTTGGTATGCAAGGGACACATGATGCAAATTTACCAACAAATCCTCACCGTCAAAACTGATGGTAAGTCACTGTGTAAAATCACGAATCCGGTGCAGGATATTGTGACCCAGTCTGGCTTTCAGATAGGGCTTTGCCAGCTCTTCCTGCGCCATACCTCTGCCAGTTTGGTGATTCAGGAAAATGCCGATTCGGATGTCCTCAAAGATCTGGCTAACTTCTTTGCGCGGCTGGTGCCCGAAGATGCGCACTACATCCACAGCCTAGAGGGGGCAGACGACATGCCGGCCCATATCCGCACGGTGCTCACCCACACATCGGAGCAGATTCCCCTAGCCAATGGCCGGCTCATGCTCGGCACCTGGCAGGGCCTTTACCTGTGGGAGCATCGCCAGCGTGGCCAGCGGCGGGAGGTGGTGGTGCAGATCATGGGGCAGTAAGACAGCTATGGTGCCAGAGATTTTAACCGTGCCCTTGCTGCAGCTAGCCTCGGGCGATCGCCTTTCGCTGCAGGTCTATCGATATGTGGGCCGTCATCCCGGCAAGAAAATCTATATTCAGGCCAATCTCCACGGTGCGGAGTTGGCGGGCAATGCCGTGATCCACGAGGTTTTAGCAGGGCTGAAAACCCTAGATGATGCAGACCTGCGGGGTGAGGTTTGGCTGGTGCCGCTCTGCAATCCTTTGGGCGTCAATCAGCGATCGCACCATTTTGCCAGTGGACGCTACAATCCCTACGATGGGCGCGATTGGAATCGCATCTTTTGGGACTATGAAAAGCAGGTGGATCGCAGCTGCATTCAGCAGTTTGCCCAGACCCATCTCAACGACCCTTTAGCGACCCTCCAAGCTGCCTATCGCCAGAGGATTCACCAGCAATGTCTAGCCGATCAACAGCAGGAATCCCAGGGGGGTGGCGCACCACTACATCATCGCTATCGCAACTGCTTGCAGTCCCTAGCTCTGGATGCCGATACGGTGATTGATCTCCATAGCTCATCCAACGATGGGCTGAACTATCTCTACTATGGGGGCGATCGCCACCTGGGAGCGGCTCTGTTTGGCTTCGATCTGGCCATTCAACTAGATCGCTACGATGGCGATGCCTTCGATGAAGCGTTTATCAAACCCTGGCTGGCGCTGGAGCGGGAATTGGAGATTCTGGGGCGATCGCTGCGGTTTGACCTGGAAGCCTACACCCTAGAACTTGGATCGGCGATGCGGATGCAGCCAGATTCCGTAGAACGCGGTGTGCAGGGCATTCAAGCCTACCTGTACGAAAAGCAAGTGATCACTCAGCGTTGGACAACGCCGCTTCCTTTAGCAACGCCTCAACTCTATCGAGCCAGCGACATCCAGCGATACTATGCTCCTACGGGTGGCATCGTGCGATCGCGGGTTTCCTTGGGCGATCGCGTTGCTCAGGGACAGGTTCTCGGTGAGATCTTACAGGTTCCTAAGGGCCCCGGTGACTATCCCCAGGTGATGGAAATGCGCGCCATGCAAGCCGGTCTTGTGTTGGATCGGGGTATTAATCAGGCGGTGAACGAGGGGGAATATGTGCTGGCTCTATTGCTGGAATCCTGTACTGAATCACGATAGACAGCCATTTCAACGATGGTCATCTTAACCCTTGCCTGCCGCTACGGCAGACTGAATGAAAAGAAGCTGTCGGGTTTCGGCTGCGCTCAACCCTCTAGTCATAGGTTGGGCTGCACTCAAGCCTCTGCGCATCAGGCTTTGAGCCGTCAACCAGATACCCGACATTCACGCTTTGCGTAGCCGGTATCTTCAGTCAAACTGACGTGGAATCAAGGCTCCACCCTGCATAACGCGGTTGTAAACCGTGAGGCAGCATACGGGAATAGAAACAATCAGAGCGACGACTAAAAGTGATTCAACGTCCATGTTATGCACCGGCGTAACGTCTGATGATAGCTTGACTAAGTTCATATCTATCATCAATCGCAGATGTACGGGGGCAACTATTGCATGCTCGTCACATACCGTAGTGCTTCTACTCAGTTGTACTGAGAAAGGTATCTACTGTGTTGCAACTCTGTTGCATTCGTTCACACCGGTGCGCTGAATTGCCGCTAGCCTTCCGCTAGCCAGCGGGCGGCATCTTTGGCATGGTAGGTGAGGATCATGTCGGCACCGGCCCGCTTAAAGCTGGTTAAGGTTTCTAGGGTGATCTTTTGTTCATCAATCCAGCCATTGAGAGCTGCTGCCTTAATCATGGAATATTCCCCAGAGACATTGTAGGCAGCGACCGGTAAGTTGGTGGCTTCCTTAACGCGCCAGATGATGTCCATATACGAAAGGGCCGGTTTCACCATCAGCATGTCTGCGCCTTCGGCAATGTCCAATTCAATTTCCTTGAGGGCTTCAGTGCCGTTGGCTGGATCCATTTGATAGGTGCGGCGATCGCCAAACTGGGGCGCGGAGTCGGCGGCATCGCGGAACGGGCCATAGTAGGCCGATGCGTACTTGGCGGCGTAGGACATGATGGGAATATGGGCAAATCCGCCTTCATCTAGCCCTTGGCGAATCGCCTGCACGAAGCCATCCATCATGCCGGAGGGGGCAATAATATCGGCACCGGCTTTAGCTTGAGACACAGCCGTCTTCTTGAGCAGCTCTAGGGTGGGATCATTGAGCACTCGACCGGACAAATCCCCTACCTCTAGATAGCCGCAGTGACCGTGGGAGGTGTATTCACATAGGCAGGTATCGACGACCACGATGAGATCGGGCACGGCTTCTTTCACCGCTGTTGCGGCTAGCTGCACAATCCCATGATCGTGCCAGGCTCCTGTCGCTTCCACATCTTTGGTCTCAGGAATGCCGAACAGGATAATGGCTGGAATACCTAGGTCGTAGACCTCTTTGGCTTCTTCAACAATTTTGTCGATGGAAAGCTGGTAGACCCCTGGCATGGACTTGACTTCGCTGGCAATGCTCTCACCGGGTACCGCAAACAGGGGATAGATCAGATCATTGGTGGTTAAAACTGTTTCACGCACCATCCGACGCAGTTGGGGATGGCTACGCAATCGACGGGGACGATGGGTTGGAAACATTGCTTCAAACTCTAGACGCTAAGAGGTGACTAACTCATGGAAACGATCGGAGCATGGCAGGCGATCGCCCTTGATCCCGGTGCCGTGGCTTGGGAGGCGATGCGATCTGTGAACAAGGCGTCCGATTGTAATTAAGTCTAAAGCGTGGACTGCCCCGAAAACTCAGTCCCTAGGTTACATTGTGTAACGCTTGTGCTGGTCAAGGAAGGTCTGGGAATTGGGGGCAGCGCTGGCTAGAACAACGGAGCTGGATTAGCAGACAACTGCGGGATTGACAGGCCTGGGGTTTGAGCGATCGCCCCACTTTCGGTGGCATCATGTTCCGCCGCATCCCGCAATTGTTCACGCAGATCAGGCATCACGGCCAGGGCCCTCGTCCAATCTGGGATTTGCGCCCCGGATGGATCATGGAAATACTGCTCCCCAGCTCGCTCGATTACCTTTTCAAACCGCTCAATGGTTTCCTCTTCTTGGTGGCGGTTGTAGGCAATGTTGTTAAACCGGGCATCGACGAAGTACTGGCGGGTAAAGTCTTGGGCTCGCCGCCGAAACTTCACGCGCAGCGTATGAATATGGTCAATGGAAATCACCACCTGCTCCATTTCGGTCAGGGTACGCAGGATCGAGCACATGATGTCTCGGCACATTTTTTGCAGACCATCATCCGGCGAGTTGCCCAATCCTTGATGTTTATGGTCAAACACTCCTAGATCCACCTGGGAAATTTGCTTCCTCGCCACATTTCGGTAGACCTCAGCTAAGAGCCCCACCTCCAGTCCCCAGTTGGCCGGAACGCGGGTATTCAGGGCTAGGTTGCGGGTCAGGGCAAATTCACCAGATAGGGGATAGCGGTAGGCACTGAGGTAGCGCAGGTAGTCGCGGTAGCCAAAGACCTCGGTCATAGCCGTGAGCAGCGGCGTGACAAAAAGGCGAGATACGCGACCATGGAGAGCTCGTGGGTAGTTGCCCAGACGAGCATAGAAGGCTTTATTGAAGGCGATGCCAAATTCTTTTTCCAGCAGTGGGTAGAGCAGCTTCAGGGGATAGGTGCGGTCGTAGGTGGTGATGTCGGCATCATGGAGGGCTATCGCTTCTGCCTGAAGGGAAGCAACACCTAGCCCTAGCCAAACGGCACGCCCCTTGCCTCGAAAGCGCGTTAGATCTAAGCCGCGATCGCGGAGATTCTGCAGCACTTGGGTGACCCTGAGGCCATTTTCCCAGATGATCAAGGTTTGCTGGGGTAGGGGGTCAAAAAACTGTACTGCTTTAGCATATTGCTCTGGCGTATCTGCATAAAGACAGATAACTACTGTGTCTACGAATTCACAGTGACGAAGGTGTTCTCGGATTTGAGCTAAGGCAGGTCGCTCTAATTCATCGTACAGAGCCGGAATAAGAACAGCCGTGGATGATTGTTGACTTAAGTGGATAAGTCTATCTTCTATGTATCCTAGATCACATCCAAAGTCGTGAATCGTGGTGATAAGTTCTTGCTTATAATCCATGCAATCACCGGAAATAGGTCATTCGTCAATGGTTTGTGTCGGGATGATGCCCCACGAGCAGGGTTGTCCTCATGATTAGGCTGGTCTCGATTATCCGAGAAACTGAACGCGATCGCTGTCAGAGGGACTACAAATGAGCGATCGCCATCATGAATAAGCGTGGCGATCGCGGATCCGTCACGCTTAGGCTGGTCGGCATGGTGAAAAAATCAACCAGGTTAAGATGGGCAATGACGTGGTGTAGCATCATTTCTACGCCACATGGTGCATTTCTACCCCAACAAGATTCGTAGTGTTAACTACTGAGGTTGCCCGGGAAACCTCCCCATAATGAGTATAGTCCTGAGTTGCCCCATTGCTGCAATTGCTCTTGCCCATGGGGCGATCGCCCTATGGTTTTGTTAGGCATCTACACTGTTGACTTTACCTTAACGTTTGACGATTCAATCGCTAGCACCCATCAGGATTCAGGCTATCTGGCTAGAGCAGCAAGGGCTTTAAAGTCTGCATTCCCTGACATCTACCTTGCCATTATTCAGTTCACGTGTGGAACACCAGCCAACTATGACTGTTACAAACCAACCTGCTGATCGATACCCTTACGTTGCCCGTCGTATCCGCCCATTGCTCGAAGCCGTTTACCTAGAAAACCAAGTTGATATCCTGACAGACCGCATCTACGGACTGCTTGAAGAGCACTTCGCCGCTTCTATGGACGAAAATTTCCAGAAGTGGAGCGAAGACAATGTGTTGCTGATTACCTACGGAGATAGTGTCTATACCCCTGATGAGAAGCCACTGGCCACGCTGAAGAACATCCTAGATGGCTATCTAAAATCTGCTGTAACTGGGGTACATATTTTACCGTTTTGCCCCTATAGTTCCGATGATGGTTTTGCGGTCAAAGACTACCTTAGCGTTAGCCCAGAACTAGGAACCTGGGATGATGTGCGGGCGATCGCTCAGGACTATGACCTGATGGTGGATTTGGTGTTGAACCATATTTCCAGCCAAAGCGAATGGTTTCAGCAGTTTAAAGCGGGTCAAAAGCCTGGATGTGACTACTTCATTACGGTGTCGCCAGAGACAGACGTCTCTGAGGTGGTGCGACCGCGCAGCAGTCCGCTATTGGTCAACGTAGATACAGCCAAGGGCGAACAGTATGTCTGGGCAACCTTTAGTGATGATCAAATTGATCTAAATTTTGAGAATCCAGAGGTTTTAATCGAGTTCATCAAGATTATTTTGTTTTACGTAGCTGTTGGGGCCAAATACATTCGTCTAGATGCGGTGGGATTTCTTTGGAAACGTTTGGGCACTCCCTGCATTCATTTGCCGGAAACTCACGCCATTATTCGCCTATTGCGGGAAATTTTGCAAATGGCGAACCCAGACGTTGCCCTGATCACCGAAACGAATGTACCTAATCGAGAAAACCTCAGCTACTTTGGCAACCGCAATGAAGCCCACATGATCTATAACTTCAGCCTGCCTCCGCTGTTGTTGAATGCATTGATGCAGGGGCGATCGGATCACCTCAAAACTTGGATGATGAGTATGCCGCCGGCCCCTATTGGCTGTGCCTATTTCAATTTTACGGCGTCCCACGACGGCATTGGGCTTCGACCGGCGGAAGGCCTGCTCAGTGACGATGAATACCAGGCCCTGCTCGACACCATGCAGCGATTTGGCGGCAAGATTAGTATGCGTCGTCATCCAGACGGTAGTGAAAGTCCCTATGAAATTAATATTTCCTTGTTTGATGCCATGAAAGGCACGGTTAAGGGACAGGATCGCTGGCAGGTGGAACGGTTCCTTTGTTCCCAAACCATTATGTTATCTCTGGAAGGTGTTCCTGCCTTCTACATCCACAGCCTCTTGGCTACAACGAATGATTTAGATAAGATGGCGCGCACAGGACACAATCGTTCCATTAATCGCCATCAGTGGGATTATGATCAACTGGTGACAGCTCTAGAAGATGAAGCATCACCCCAGGCGATCGTCCTCAAAGAGCTATGTCGGCGAATTCAAATTCGGCGACGGCAGGGAGCCTTCCATCCCAACGCCACCCAATATACGCTGCACCCCATGAATAAGGCGCTGTTTGCTTTCTGGCGGCAAAGTATGATTCGCGATCAAAGTATTTTCTCGATTCATAACCTCAGCGATCGCACCCAGCAACTTGCCCTATCCAACCTCAATCTGGTGATTACCGATCCCTGGTGTGATTTGCTCAGCGGTCAGTTGATTCACAATATCTACGACAAGTTTGTCCTCAAGCCCTATCAATCAGCATGGATTACCAACAAGTTTGATCCTAGTGATGTGAGAGAGGGGCAGTAGCTTAGTACTGCAAGACAGAAGAACGAAGACAGAAGAACGAAAAGGACTTCCAGGACACACAAGGGTTTCCACCTTAGCCAATAGGCGGGCTACTTCTGCATCAGAGTACTAGCCTCTTCCGTGGGAGGAGGTAGCTATTGGCAAGCATTTCGACGCTCAATGTTCCAATCCTTGTGAGAGGAGGGTTGAGCGTCGTCGAAACCCGGCAACGGAGCTTCATTGAAAGGGGGCTACCTGCTTAAATGGTGCGGTATGGTAGTCATCGTTCCCTGCATTCTCCCAGACCTATGGCTACCTCTCCCGCCGTGCTCATCTTTACCGATTTAGATGGCACGCTACTCAATGCTGATGATTACCGCTATGATGCAGCGCTGCCGGTGCTTCAGGCTCTACACCGGCAGCAGATTCCGGTGATCCCGGTGACCAGCAAAACCCGCCGGGAAGTGGCTGCTCTCCGCCAGCAGATTGCGCCCCACGATCCCTTTATTGTGGAAAATGGTAGCGCAATTTTTTTCACTAGGGGCGATCGCCGTTTTGATCTGGCCGCCGTTCATGGATCGATCACTGATCCTGCCGGCACGGACTCTACTGACACTGACCCTACCGACACGCTCCAAATGTGTCGCCTAGGCTGTACCTATGACGAAGCACGACAGGCACTCGTCGAGCTTTCTCAGTCACTCAATATACCCCTACAAGGATTTGGCGATCTCTCAGCAGCAGCGTTGCAGGATCTGACGGGTCTCCCCTTGTCCGCGATCCCCCTGGCCCAAGCACGGGATTTTACGGAGCCGTTTGTGATGCCCAAAACCATCCATCCTGATCAATTAGATGTGGCCGTGCAGCAACTGGGGATGGGTGTGGTAGTGGGCGATCGCTTTTCTCATTTAATTGGCCCCCATGCCGGTAAGGGCAGGGCGGTGCGGCTGTTAATAGCTGCCTACCAGAGCGCTATTCCTGAACAATCTATCTACACCATAGGGCTAGGTAATAGTCCTAATGATCTAGAAATGCTAGAAGCGGTTGATCTGCCTGTGGTGATTCCCGGCTCGTCCGGGGCCCACCCAGATCTCAGCGATCGCGGTTGGCAGATTGCGCCAGAATCCGGCAGTCGAGGATGGGCGATCGCTGTGCAGCAGGCACTTCAAGTGAACAGATGAGCCTGCTCGATCAAGACTGTAGGCGTAGACGGATCGATACCGGCCACCTGTGGAAGGCGATCGCTCGGCCGAGATTCTAGCCTGTAACATTTCTATATCTGCCTACCCTTGATGTCTTAGGTCATTTATCTTGTTCTACTTATGTGGGCAATGGTATGGCTATTGTCTGGACACCCTCGGGGATATCCCGTATAAACACGGAGATTGTCGTATTCTTGAGGACATGGCTAATCCTGAGCGATTGTTCGACATAGCCTAGCGCCCTTGCCCTACTGGCTCAAATCTCTTGACAGACGCTGTAAGATGCTAGTAAATATTGACAATCTTTGTAAGTTCTTCATGCAAACCTGAAGAATATTGAAGATTGTGTAAAGTGTACAGAGAACTAACAAGCAGCGTGGGATAAGCCGTTTAAACTCATGTTCGTAGAAACACTGAGGTTTTTCCCTGTACTTCAGTGGATAGAAGTATGTCTGTTCGAGATGTCTAGTATCCTAGCGTTAACTGCCTAAGGTTTCTTACGGAATGGCTAGGATTGCTATCGTAGTACTCTACGGAATTCAGTGAAAGGAGGGCCTACTTAAACGCTTAGACCTTTAATAATCTCTAGCCATCACCAACCACATCTTTCCGAATCTGATGCTTCTAGAGAGTCATGGGGCGTTCTAAATAGTCATCAGATGATGTCATGCTTGAGGCATACAAAATATGGGCATTGCTGATTAAGCTATAAATCTCATCAAGGGCGAGTAGGTGTTCGTCTGTGTGAGACCTATTAAACGTTTAGCCTCTTAGCTGTGTTTAGCGATGTTACGTAGGCAATGATGATCCTGCCCTAAGTAAGAAATCAGCATAGCTAGTGTTTGATGGGTTGACCTCGTAGCTACGGTGAACTTCTAATTTCTATAGACTCATACGTATAGACTCTACTCAATTTCTGCTGTCAGCGACGAGTTTGATGATGAGTCATCTCTGATCATAAGTTCATTAGGCTGTTCTTAAGGGTAAAATGAAAGGTCTTAAGGGTAAAATGAAAGGCATGTTCTAGATGCCTAGATATTTGACATTTATATCTTAATGTGCCCTGTCAATGGAATGGGTTCAAGTCGATGGCAATCTTGAACGCGCGAATTCCATTAGCTTGGCCACGTAGTCTAGATTCATCAGTCATTCATGTCATCCATCCTTCACTGCATCGCCTGAGACGATCATAAATTATGAAGATTGCCCTAGTTCATGATTACCTTACCCAACGGGGAGGGGCGGAACGAGTATTCGAGCTTATATGCCGTCGCTTTCCAGATGCGGACATTTATACGTCTATCTATGCGCCCGGACATACGATTGATTTGGGCGATCGCCCTGTGAAAACGACATTTCTTCAAGCTATTCCAAAATCGGCGAAGTACTTTCGACTCTTAGCTCCTTTGTACTATCCCGCATTTCGTACCCTAAATCTACAAGGGTATGACCTAATCATTAGCAGTACATCCAGCTTTGCTAAGGCTGTCCGTAAGTCCAAAGGAGCTTACCACATTTGTCTGTGTCACAACATCACGCGGTTTCTTTGGGATACACAGACTTATTTGAAGGAATATCGTGATTTTAAGGCTTTCTCGCCAGTCATTAAAACGATATTTCAGCTTATGCGCAAGACTGATATTCGGTATGCCCAAGAGCCAAACTTATACATTGCCAACTCCAGTACAGTGGCTCGCCGAGTAGAGAGTATTTATAAGAAGCCTGCCATCGTGATCAACTACCCAATTGACGATCGACGGTTTACTTTCTCGGCCCAGAAAGATAATTTTTATTTAGCCTCGGCTCGGCTGCTAGGGTATAAGCGAATAGACGTCATTGTTGAAGCATTTAACCAGCTAGGTTGGCCGCTTCTGATTACCGGTGATGGCCCTGAACGCAGCCACTTAGAGGCTATGGCTGCTGACAATGTTACGTTTTTGGGGTATGTGAGTGATGAGGAACGTTGTCGCCTGATGTCTCGGGCTAAAGGCGTGATTCTCGCTGCTTTGGAGGACTATGGGTTGGTACCGATTGAGGCGAATTTTAGCGGTACGCCGGTGGTTGCCTATGGAGCTGGGGGGGTTTTAGATACACAGGTGCCGGGGACAACGGGGCTGTTCTTTGATCAGCAAACGCCGGAGTCATTGATAGCCACGCTACTAAAGTTTCAAGATATGTCGTGGGATTATGAGGCTATTCGTGATCATGCTGTTCAGCGTTTTACGGAAGCCGTCTTTTTCCAACGTGTTGAACAAGCCATCCAAGATGTTTGTGGAGTCCAAAGTTTAGCCTTAGCAAGTTAGGATGTGAGAACCTGCTATGCCTGAGAATCGTAGCGAAGATCTATCAACCGGGGAACTAGGATACGGTCAAATCCTGTCTGTTTTGTGGCGGCATCGCCTGTGGATTATTGGCGCACTGCTGGTCACAATTCCGATCGCTGCCCATAACTCGCGGCAAAAGGAGCCAACCTACC
>DATNRH010000847.1 GCA_036703605.1 Candidatus Obscuribacterales bacterium
GAGCAGTCGTCAGGCTACAATGCCAAGTATGAATACTGTGGCATTGTTGATAAAGTCTAACATGAATACAGTAAAGTTTTTATTTTTTAGTTTCTGTTTAGACAGATGATGACATCACCATTGTTACTTCAATCGAGTGTCGTAACTATTTACTACTCTACAGTACACGAGTATGTGATATTCATCTGCGAGGGGCCCCGAACGGTGTTGACGCCCCAAAGCCACCTGTGCTTCCGAAAGCGCCGCCGCTGCCACCTGCTGCGCCAAAGCCACCACTGGCTGCTGGGGCTCCTCCAAATGGAGATGGCGAAGATCCTTTGGCAAGAGCACCAAAGCTAGCAGCCCCACCAAAGCTGGAGGTCCCGAAAGAAGAGGACGCTTGCATCCCCATATTATTTGGCACCGAGCCTTGTCCGATAGGAGAAGCTTGACCAAATCCACCGCCCCCGCTAGCGCTGCCAAATGGGGTGGGGCCACCACCACCACCTGCCGATCCAAAGCCTGAGGAGGGAGATCCAATACCAAGAGTGGAAGGCTGTCCAAATCCTGGCGCAGAAGCAAAGGTAGACGAAGTTGCCCCAAAGCCACCACCTGCCGATCCAAAGCCTGAGGAGGGAGATCCAAAGCCTCCTGGTGCGGGTGCAGGAGACCCAAAGCCTCCCGGTGCAGGTGCAGGAGATCCAAAGCCTCCGGGTGCAGGTGCAGGAGATCCAAATCCTCCTGGTGCAGGGGCAGGAGATCCAAAGCCTCCCGGTGCAGGCGCAGGAGATCCAAAGCCTCCCGGTGCAGCTGCTAGAGATCCAAACCCTCCTAATGCAGGTGCCGGCGATCCAAACCCTCCTAATGCAGGTGATCCAAATCCACCAGGTGCAGGCGTGGGAGCCCCGAAACCAGACGACGACGAAATACCGAAGACAGAGGGATCCAGGTTGTATTTCTTAGCCAAGTTCCTAAACAGAGTTTCTTCCTGGCCCTGATATTTCGCCAGAACCTTGTCAATCTCGGCAATCTTGGACGGGTTGTATTGTTGATAAAAAGCTACCAAAATCTCACGCGGACTCTTCCCTGCATATGCTGTCTGGGATCCACCAGGCGCTGTCGGCTGTGTCGACATAGAAGGCGCCGGGGTACTACCGAATACGGGGGTAGAAGGTGTCATGGACGTACTCGGAGCACCAAAGGGAGACGGAGAAGACCCGAAAGCAGGGGCAGAGGGTGTTGATATGGAGCTTCCAAAAACACCCCCACTAGTGCCTTTGGCTGGTGTTGTAGTGGCGGTGCCAAATGGCGATGGCGAAGCAGGTGCATTAGTATTGCCAAAAGGGGATTGAGATTGAGCAGTCGCACCAAAAGGTGATGGACTCCCTGGGCCCGAGCTTGGAAAGGCATTTGTTGCCCCGGAAGCAGCAGCAGGTGCCGGTCCCTGCACTTTATCCAAAGGATTGGGAACCTTATACTTCTGTGACAGCTTTGCGAACATTTCTCGCTCGCGACCCTGTATTCGAAGAAGTGCGACAAAAAATATTCAGTTAGTTCTGGAAATCCCTGTCAACGCAAGTACTCGATGGTGCTGGAAAAGACAATATTATACAAGCGAGCTTACCTGATACTTTGTCAAATGCTTGTTGACATCGCCCACTTTTGTCGCGTTGTGCTGTTGGTAAAACTCGGTTAGAATTTTCTGATAATCAGGCTGGGAAGGAGCACTACTTGGTGAGAGAACTCCCCCTGCCGTCGAAAACACATCGGGGGCAATCGGTTTAGCAGCAGGACTTCCTT
>DATNRH010000848.1 GCA_036703605.1 Candidatus Obscuribacterales bacterium
GGGGCGCGATCGCTTAACCCAAGCGATCGCGCACCATTCCTATCCTGCGACTAGTTCAGCGTGACCGGGAGTTTGACGGGCGAACTCCCGGTAGATATCAGAGCAAGAAGACTTGGGGTTAAACCTTAGCTTCTTCCTTCACCAACTGACTCCAGCCCATATCTTTCAAGGACTGGTTGCGGCGTAGAGGACGGGTGGCTAGTTCCAACACATCCCGAGCATTGGTGAAGCCATGGATCTGAGCGAAGGTGAACTCCACTGACCACTTGGTATTGATGCCGCGAGCTTCCAGGGGGTTAGCATGGGCCATGCCGGTGATCACGAGGTCGATGTTTTGCTCTTGAATCCGCTGGAGCTGGTTGTAGTTATCGGGCTTCTCAACAATTCGAGGTAGCGGCACGCCCATTTCCTCACAGGTTTTTTGCAAAAGCTGGAGTTCAGCACCTTGGTAGCGCTTGTCCATGTAGGGAATGCCGATTTCGGGGCAGGTCATGCCGCAGCGAATGAAGAAGCGGGCTAGGGAGATCTCCAAGAGGTTGTCGCCCATGAAGAAGACAGATTTGCCGCGCAGTAGGCTGACGTAGTCTTCAAGGGATTCCCAGATGGTTTGCTCCCGTTCTTCTAGGCCCTGAGGCTCAATCCCGAAGACGGAACAGACTTTTTCAATCCAGGCGCGGGTGCCGTCGGGGCCGATGGGGAAGGGTGCGCCGATCAGCTTACACTTGCGGCGGCGCATCAGGGTGGTGGCGGTGCGGGAGAGGAAGGGGTTGACCCCAAGGGCGTAGTAGCCTTCTTCAATCACCGGCAGTTCGGTGTAGCGTTTGGCGGGTAGCCAGCCCGATACTTTGATGCCCTGTTTTTTCAGTTCGAGGGTGAGCTGGGTGACCACGGGATCGGGCACCGAGCCAAATAAGACGAGGGGCGGATGGTCTACATACTCAGATTCTTCTTGAGCGATTTCTTCCGGTTTGCGGCCAAAGCTCAGCAATTTCTTGATGGCGTTGCGATCGCCCTTTTCGGTTTCTTCCGCAGCAGTGGGTTGTTGGGTGGGGCAGCGCTGGGCCATGGCAGCAAGGACGGTGTCTTCTCCTTGGGTGAAGGCATAGTCAAGACCATTGGCGCGGGCAACGACGATAGGGATACCGATTTCCGATTCCAGCTTAGGTGCAAGACCCTCCAGATCCATTTTGATGATCTCGGTGGTGCAGGTGCCGATCCAGACAATCACGCTGGGGTTGCGATCGCGCTTAATTTGTTCGCATAGGCGCTTCAGTTCAGCATAGTCATTCAGCTGTGCGGAAATATCGCCTTCTTCAAGCTCTGCCATGGCATAGCGAGGTTCAGCAAAAATCATCACCCCCATGGCATTTTGCAAGAAGTAGCCACAGGTTTTGGTGCCAATCACCAAGAAGAAGCTATCTTCAATTTTTTGGTAGAGCCACGCCACGCAGCTAATGGGGCAAAAGGTATGGTAATTGCCAGTTTCACACTCAAAATTAAGCTCTTGAGGTTGGGGGGTCGCCAAGGTCATGGATGGTAAAACTCCTGGGTATGTGGATGGGCAGGATAGTGGAATTAACGTGCGTTCGACGGAGATCGTCAGATTCTTGGATCACCCTGATCTGGTCGAAGGCTGGAATATGGGCTGAACCAGGCTCAGCCTGAACGGTACGTTCACTGGGATAATGTCTGCTGGAGAGCGATCGCTGGCCGGATGTCTGTAGAGTCTGCATCTAGCCAAGCGATCGCCCCTAGCGCTAGACCATCATTAGGTCTGGCTCTTCTTCCCGCTGGTTTTGCGGTGTGGTGGGGTTGAGGTAGTAGTCCGACAGAAGGGCAAACAGATCCCGATCCTGAGCGTCATTGGGGACAACGCCTTCGGGCTGGGCCAAAATCTGGTCGGCAATGTTGAGGTAGTAGTCACACACATAGTTGAGGGCAGGCTCGGTTTCAGCCATCTCAAACAAGGTCTTACCTTTGACCCGGGAGACGCGGATGTCTTCAATCAAGGGCAGAATTTCCAGCACCGGCATGGGTACTGCTTCGATGTACTTGTCGATCAAGTCGCGCTTGCTGGTGCGGTTGCCGATTAATCCAGCTAGGCGCAGGGGATGGGTGCGAGATTTTTCACGAACCGACGCGGCAATGCGGTTGGCGGCAAACAGGGCATCAAAGCCGTTGTCGGTGATGATCATGCAATAGTCGGCGTAGTTCAACGGTGCGGCAAAGCCACCACAAACGACGTCGCCAAGCACATCAAACAAAATCACGTCGTACTCGTCAAAGGCGTTGAGTTCCTTAAGCAGCTTGACGGTTTCACCCACCACATAGCCACCGCAACCCGCGCCGGCTGGTGGGCCACCTGCTTCTACACAGTCCACGCCGCCATAGCCTTTGTAGATCACATCTTCTGGCCAGACGTCTTCGTAGTGATAGTCCTTTTCTTGCAGCGTATCAATAATGGTGGGAATGAGGAAGCCTGTAAGGGTGAACGTGCTGTCGTGCTTAGGATCGCAGCCAATTTGCAAAACTTTCTTGCCGCGCTTGGCGAGCGCCACGGAGATGTTGCAGCTTGTGGTGGATTTACCGATACCACCTTTTCCATAAACAGCTAGTTTCACGCTGGGTTCTCCTGTTGTGTTCGTTGAGGACGGGGCGGGCAGCTCTGGAGCTAGGGCTAGAGTCGTCGTCTGTAGCCAGTCGCTTAGGGAGATGCCGTTAGAAAGTGGGAATGAAGATTGGGGCGAGCCGCGATGCGACTCTGTAAACCTAAACCGTTAGCCTCGATCGGTTACTGAACAGCATTATTCATGAATCCATTGGGAATGAAAAGGCGATCGCTAATCAAAAGACCCTGTAAATGGCTGCTAAGCATTGATTGAAATTTATAATCGGCTTTAAATCCCTGAGATTTTGCTTCAAATCCTAAAAAACCAATAAAACAAAATTTTATAATTATTTTTTATAAAAATAAGAACAATAGACAAAAAAATCCTAGGAGAGAATCTGATTTTTGGGGGATAGCGGTCTACTGAACCCTATAGAGGTCAAGGCTTATGACGGGATAGGCTGGGTCTATTGACCTAGAAAATCAGGGCAAAAATCGATGCTTTTTGTGGCAAACATAAATAAAGTCTTATAGATTGCGGCATGATCTGGGAAAAGGTCGGTGGGTCATGGGGAAGGCGTTTTTAATTGTTACGAATCATGAGGGACTGGCAATCCTGTAACGCTTTGTAATCTGACATGGCTATCCCGTAACACCGGAGGGCGATCGCCCCTGCTGAAGTAGACATTTGTAGTTCTTTTGTACTATGGTGTCTAAGTCTCAGAGAAGAGCGGTGCAAGGGAGTGCGATCGCTCCTAATGTTCGCTATCCTTCGAGGGATCTCTTTGTTCTAGTCGCTGCTTGCCCATGGTTGCCCAACCGGTTTCATCCATCTCTGCTCCCCAGTTACGTCCCTATCAATCGCAATTGATTAAAGATCTCTACGAAAAACTGGCGGCAGGGCATCGGCGCGTTGCCATTATTGCCGGGACGGGAGCGGGAAAGACCGTGATCAGTGGGCAGATTTGTGCGCATACGGAGTCGCGAGGCTGTCGGCTCCTCTTTCTCGTGCATTTAGATGTGCTGGTGGGGCAAACCTACGAGAAAATGCAGTCCTTTGGGCTGCACTGCGGCTTTATCAAGGCGGGTTGGCCCGAAGATCCCACTGCGCCCATTCAAATCGCCAGCATCCAAACTATGGCCAAGCGAGATTGGTGGCGGACGTGGCCTGCCCATATGGTGTTCTACGATGAGGCCCACACCACGGTGTTCAGCCAGATTGGCCAAGAAGTGCTCTACACCACCCACGCCAAGGCGGTTCACCTAGCCATGACCGCTACGCCCTACCGTCTGGGTAAAGAGCAACTGGGCGATCATATGGAAACCCTGGTGCATTCACCGGTGCCGTCGGAACTGCAAAAGATGGGCTTCTTGGCCAAGATGCAGTACTTTGGAATGCCGAAGGGAACCCAGGTGAGCTTGGAGGGCGTGCGGACGGTGGCGGGAGATTATGACGAGCGGGATCTAAAAAATGCCTGCGATCGCCCTGAACTCGTGCAGCGTATCGTGGATGAGTGGCAGCGGCTGACGCCCCATAAGCGCACCATTGCCTTCTGTGTAGACATCGACCATGCTCGCCACGTGGCGGAAGCTTTTACGGCTGCGGGGATTCCGGCGGATGTGGTGTCGGGCAACACGCCGATTAAAGAAAGACAGCAGCTCTATGCCGATCTCAAGCATGGCAAGCTGATGGTGCTGACCTCCTGCAACGTGATTAGCATTGGCTTTGATGAGCCCAGTGTGGAGGTAGGGCTACTGCTGCGTCCGACTCAGTCGAAGGCGCTGCACCAGCAGCAAATTGGCCGGGTGATGCGCATCTCTCCCGCCACGGGCAAAACCCACGGCATCATTTTGGATCAGGCGGGCAATCTGCAGCGTCTGGGGTTTCCAGACGATATCCAGTCCTACCGGCTGCCTACGTCTAAAGAGACGAACGGTCAACCGACGGTGCCCGCTAAGCAATGCCCGTCTTGCAATCGCTTAGTTTGGTCGTTTCTGTTGGAATGTCCTGATTGTGGGCATGAATGGCCCAGCGAAGCGGAACTGCTCACCGATGACCTAGTAGAGCTGCTCAGCGATGAACAACTGCGTCAGTTGCGAGAACAGCGGATGCGCCGCTTTTTGAAACGCCGCCGCCCCAAGGATTTTCGCGACAATAACTCACCCAACTGGACGCGCCACGCTTTCTTTGAGAAGTTTGGCTGCCATCCCAACGATGAATGGTTGCGCGGCTGTATTTTTGGAGATGCTCCCACCGACAGCGATCGCCAACGCTACAAGCAATACCTGATGGCGATCGCTCAACAGCAGCGCAAGCCGCTCACCTGGGTGATTGAAGAATTTCAGCTTGAATTTGGTTCAGATCAGTGGAAAGCTCAATTTCCCGAATTATTCCGGTAGTCTCCTGCCGATCAGTGGGAGGACGTAATGGTGGGCAAGCGTTGCGACGCCGAAATGAGCGACGTCGCTCAATACTCAAATTCTGATGAGAAGAGATGAGGGTCGTCGAAACCCGGCAAGCTTCATGGCGTTGCGTCCACCTACTGAGTTTTCGGACGTGGTTGGGGTTGGTTAAAACGCCTGGATCCACTCCTTCACCTCATACTCCGTCCAGATACCGTGTTGCCAATAGGGATCCCCTTCGATCCAGCGGCGCACGGTAGCTTCATCCTCGGCTTCGTAAAGCCCAAAAACTTGGGTGACATCTTGGGTGGGGCCAATGGTAATCAAGACGCCTAGGTCTTTTTGCTGCTGGAGCCCATCCAAATGAGCTTGGCGATAAGGAGCGCGCTTTTCTAGCACATTCTCGCAGTAGCGACCCCACAAAACATATTTCGGCATATCTAATTAATCGATGGCGTGACGTGAAGAACCTTGAGAAGTTATGGGCGAGAAAAGCAATCGTCCTGACATAGGAAACCCTAAGTCGTATTTGGAATTAGACACTTCTAAATTTGAACATTTGCCATGTCTATTGCCGTCCTTCTCTCGACTAGCGCCCTGATCGCAATCGCTACTCCCTTTAACGAAACGAGTAGCAATTGTGCCTCCGTCTATCTCTATTCCACCCAGCCAGCTATCAGTGAACCATGGAACCTATCCTCTCAAGAGGATACCCAAGATTCTGCCTATCGAGGGAGTGGTCGTCGCGATGCCTCGGAGTGTACCTAATGCCAGCAGACATGTCGCTGGGTGACATTCTTTAGGCGAACGGTAGGTGAACTTCTAACGCGTCCTAACGATTGACCTCGTTGGAAATCTCCGAGTGGGTTAGGTGTTGTTTGGTACTGCAGAGGTTAGACTAAAGCAGGTACATCAGTGCATCCCCTTAAACAATAGAACAAAAATGTTCTAAAAAAGGCAAATCTTCTAGTCTATTTTGGGAAGTATGGGGGTACTCTGGAGTCATCAA
>DATNRH010000849.1 GCA_036703605.1 Candidatus Obscuribacterales bacterium
AGCCGTCTGTAGTCTGCGATGACGATGTGTCAGGTTTGACCTAACACTTTCATACCCTGATTGAAGTACCCCACCATGACAACCCAAAACCAACCCCTACCGCGCGAACAGGCTCCCAGTGGCGATCGCCCCAGCTCATCCTTTGATCTACTCTACGGTTTAGACGATCGCCCCCCTGTTGGTGAAGCGATTTTTGTGGCCTTTCAGCATGTGCTGGCGTCGTTTGTTGGCATTATCACACCGCCGTTGATTATTGGTGGAGCCTTAGGGTTGGAGCCAGCCGACATGGGTTACATCATCAGTATGTCGCTGTTTGTCTCCGGGGTAGCCACCTTCATTCAATGCAAGCGCCTTGGCCCCGTCGGCTCCGGTTTGCTGAGTCTACAGGGCACTAGTTTTGCTTTCCTGGGCCCTATTATTGGCGTGGGTACGGCAACAATCGCGGCGGGCTCATCGCCCCAGGGTGCACTGGCCTTGATTTTTGGGCTATGTTTTTTCGGAGCCTTCGTTGAAATTTTCCTCAGCCGATTTTTACACTTAGCCAGCAAGGTGATTACCCCGGTGGTGTCAGGCACGGTGGTGATGATTATTGGTCTGAGCCTCATTAAAACCGGCATTTTTAGCCTAGCTGGGGGAGCGATCGCCCTCCAAAATGAAACCTTTGGCAGTTGGCAAAATCTGGGTTTAGGCGGATTGGTGCTGCTGATTATCGTGATCATGAACATGACTGGCAACCGCTATCTGCGTATGGGAGCGATCGCCATTGGTCTAGGCGTTGGCTACATTGTTTCTATTGCCATCGGCCGGGTTGATTTCAGCAGCCTCAGCAGCTTGCCCTTGGTACGGATCCCGATTCCCTTCCGCTACGGCATGGACTTTAACTTCACGGCATTTATTCCGTTCGTGCTGCTCTATTTCATCACGGCGATTGAGACCATTGGCGACTTGACCGCGACCTCCGCCGTATCCCGACAACCGGTGAAAGGCAGTCTCTACATGCGTCGCATCAAGGGTGGAGTGCTAGGTGATGGTGTGAACTCCCTACTAGCTGCTGTGTTCAACACCTTCCCCAACACCACCTTTAGTCAGAATAACGGCGTTATCCAAATGACTGGGGTGGGCAGTCGCTACGTTGGTTTTTTTGTGGCGGGCATCTTTGCGCTACTTGGCCTCCTGCCTGTGGTGGCAGGTTTATTTCAAGTGCTTCCACAGCCGGTGCTGGGCGGTGCCACGATCGTTATGTTTGGGGCGATCGCTGTAGCTGGTATCAATATTATTGCGTCGGCTGAAATT
>DATNRH010000850.1 GCA_036703605.1 Candidatus Obscuribacterales bacterium
ATATGACCCCACCTTCGCCGAATGCATTTGCAATCTTCCCGAACACTCCAGCTGGACACTTCACCGCGTACAGATTCCTATTGGCCCCCTTGCTACCATAGCTGAGGCCATCACAAGGGCCAGGCAGTCGCTGTTAGCGACGGCTCCTACGATCCCACCACCCTCACGGGATCATCAGCCTTGGTACTCACTCCGTCAATCGCCGATATCGACACCCAAATCTGCGCACAAAATCAAGTCATTGGCAGTCAAGCTCAACAAAGCGCCTACCGAAGCGAACTGGCAGGCATCGAAGGCATCCTAGTTCTTCTCGAACTCATCGCTGATCACTTCCATCTCACTCATGGGAAAATCACTATTGGTTTAGATGGCGAAAGTGCCCTACAACAAGCAGAAGGCGATTGGCTCCTCAAACCATGCCAAACAGATTTTGATCTCCTCTTCGATATTCGACAGCGCCTCAAACAGTGCCCGATTCAATGTGAGTTCCGCTGGATAAAAGGACATCAAGACAAGCATGCTGCCTACGAGGACCTTGACAACTGGGCCAAACTCAATGTACAATGCGACGACAAAGCCAAACTCCACAGCTTAGCCTGCTCCAATGCTAACCTGATCAAGCCGAATATTCGTCTTCGCCATGAAAAATGGTCCGTCTCCCTGAACGGCAATAAACTCAGCCGACTCCACATCCCGGAAATATACGCCCAGATCTACAAGCCGGCCCTTGAATACTGGGAAAAGAAACATGGCATCACCCCAGACTTGTGGGCTCTCATTGATCAACAAGCTACTATCAAACGCGCTATGAAACGTACACCATTAGGGAAACAACGCTGGCTACTAAAACACACGACCGGCCACTGTGCAGTAGGTAAGATGGAACTCATCCGGGGGCACCAAGATCATAGCAATTGTCCCTGGTGTGGAGAAGAGAACGAAATTACCTTACATGTCCTCACATGCAAAGATGATTGAGCCACCACCCAATGGATAGTACAAATCCAACGAGTCTCCCATTGGATGAACACCCATCACACCCACCCTGATGTAAGCTTGGCCATTCTCTCCACCCTTCGTCACTGGAGAGCCCGCGGCACCCCTCT
>DATNRH010000851.1 GCA_036703605.1 Candidatus Obscuribacterales bacterium
CACCGCTACTGAATTGCTGATACCCAATCCAGTATCCAAGATCAGCAGCGCCGCTAGGTTGAATCCTCCTGCCTGAGTGATGTTGGGTTCTAACTCTCGACAACGACCATCCGCTTGAAGGCTTGGAGCTAGACAGCAAGAAACGGGTGGTGGAATTGTCCACCCATCGGTACAGTGAGGGTGATAGGGAGCGGCACTAGACGACACCATGACCTCTTCAGCGGATATCAAGCTCAACCAGCAGGACACCTACGAACGCATCGCAGCGGCGATCGCGTTCCTGCGCCACCACCATGCCGAACAGCCTGACCTGAAGGCGATCGCTGATCATCTACACCTCAGTGAATCTCACGTTCAGCGGTTGTTTACCCAATGGGTCGGCATCAGTCCTAAACGGTTTTTACAATATCTGACGGTGGACTACGCTAAGTCAAAGATTCAGACGACCAAAAATTTGCTAGACCTCACCCTTGATACTGGCTTATCTAGTCCGGGACGTCTTCATGATTTATTTGTCAACCTAGAAGCCATGTCTCCTGGAGAATATAAGTCTGGCGGTCATGGCTTGCAGATTCGCTATGGTATCCATGGGACGCCGTTTGGCTATGCCTTGATTGCTCTCACCCATCGAGGGATATGTGATCTGATATTCTTAGAAGAGAGTGATGTAGATGCGGCCATATCGTATTTGCAGACAGAATGGCCAGCCGCAGAACTGATTCTGGATTCGGCAACAACTCAGGACGTAAGCGATCGCATCTTTACCCCCCTCGCGACCCATCCTACGCCTTTGACGGCCCATGTGAAAGGCACCAACTTTCAGATTCAAGTATGGCGATCGCTCCTCATGATTCCTTCGGGTGGTCTCGCAACCTATGGTGGGATGGCTAAGGTGCTGGGTCGTCCCACCGCAGCAAGGGCAGTGGGGACAGCGATCGGGCGGAATCCCGTGGGCTATCTGATTCCTTGCCATCGAGTGATTCGTGAGTCGGGAGATTTAGGTGGCTATCGGTGGGGCCTGGAGCGCAAGGCGGCACTGTTGGGCTGGGAAGCTAGCCGCTGCCTTGCTCCTCAATCTGATGAGATGTCTGGTAAGCCTCGTGATTATATCAAGTCTGATTAGACGCGCTATTCATGCAAGGATTGGGCAGAGTACCAGGATGCCTGTCGTTCCTTTGCCAAGGAGGCGATAAATTGGGGGATCGAAGGCAGGATGTTCCAACCATGACCCTTCAGCCGGACTTGGTATCGGTGCTTCTTACAATCAAGTCTCCACAGATCATGTTGCCTGGCGACCTGTGAGGCGATGAAACCGCAGAATAGAAATTAGACCAGCAACCGCAACGCCGATTGACTGCCCAATCCATAATCCAACGCCTTCAAATCCCAGGGGAAACCCCAGAACATATCCACCGGCAAGACCTATACCCCAAAAGGCTAGACCGCTGATCAGCATCGGAATGCGGGTGTCTTGAAGTCCATGCAGTGCTCCCATGGCCATACGATGGATGCCGTCTAACAGTTGGGCGATGGATGCAACGAATAGCATCGGTATAGCTAGGGCCAATACTCTAGCATTCGCTGGCTGGTCGATATCGATATAGATGCCAATCACTTGCCGACGATAGATGATTAACGCGATCGCTGTGACCAACATGAATAAGCCTACAACAACCATGCCAACATAGCCCGCTCGACGCACACCTTTCATATCCTTTTGCCCCAGCCACTGACCTACACGAGCCGTCACGGCGTAGGACATACCTAGGGGAACCATAAAAATAATATATATGGTTTGATAGACAGTTTGATGGGCGGCAAGTATATCCGTTCCTAGAATGCCCATGAGGAAGGTTACGGCGGCGAACAGTCCATATTCCAGAGCAATCGTGATAGCGATCGCCACTCCCACCGTGATCAGTCGTTGAAAGATCCTGAGGTTGAAGTGATGAAAGTTTTGAAGAAATCGATAGTTTCTGAGCTGTGGATGCTTGAGAGCATAGATGAGGAACAGGATAAACATCAGCCAAAAGCTAAGTCCACTGGACAAACCCAGTCCGGCTAATTCCATGCGGGGAAAGCCAAATTTACCAAATCCCAGCACATAATTACCCGTAATATTAACAAGGGTGCCGATGATCACAATGATAATGACAACATTTGCCTGGGAAAGAGCTGAAACATAGCTTCGAAGCATAGCAAAGCCCAACGCTGGAAAAATTCCCCAGACAATAAACTTGAAGTAGGGAGCGGCACGGATGGCGATCGCGGCGGGCTGTCCGAGGGCCAGCAAACCTGCATCCAATTGGCTGATGATGACCATTAAGGGCAGGGTGAGGATGATTGCCAGCCAAAGTCCTTGACGAGCAATATGTTCGACTCGTGCTGTTTGTCCGGCCCCATAGGCCTCGGCGACTAGGGGGCTGACTGCCATCACGATACCACTGACCGTCGTCAGGCAAAACTGAAACATCGTGGATGCAAGCCCTCCCGCCGCGAGGCTTTCGGTGCCTAAACGCCCCATCATGATCGTGTCCACTAGACCGACTGCGGCCTGGGCAACCTGGGCACTGGCTAATGGGATAGCCAGCATTAAAAATCCTCCAATATCCTTGCCAAGGGGTGATTGTTTGACGGCGTTAGCGATCATGTCCTATCTTGTGCCACGAAATGTATCCATGTTCTACACTCTAGTGAACATTGGCGACATTAGACGATCCTTGTTGTCTAAAGTGCTTGTCCATAATGCTGACACCAAAAACAGGAGGCGATCGCTTTAGTAGAAATTGGGGATTATCCTGTAGCGATGGCTTACACTCTGCGCTATCGCCCTAGTCAGGCAAACCTAAATCGGGGCTGGGGCTGCTGAACATACCCAACCACCAGGGAACGAGAACGACTAGACCGCTGGCGATGAATAATAGTCCCAACACAAGCGGGACATAGGTGGCTCGGTTGCCCCCCGGCTTTAGCAAAGCCCTCTCAGGATGATGGGGATGGTAATAAACATGGATGGACTGACCCAGTTTATAAATCTGTCGGGCGGCGTTTCTAGCCTCTTCTCTTTGGGTATAATAGCGCGAACTTGCATTGACACCTGTCCCTAAAGAATAGCGATCGCTGGTGTAGTCTTGTCCTTCAACGCGATAGGTATAGCGAATGGTGTAGTGGTATTGTTTGTGTGCCGTTGCTCCTTGACCCGAAAGGCGACCAACCACCTGAATGCTATCAACCTTCCCTTGCACCGATGGCCAATCTTGGCTAAGACGCGCTTCTTTTAGAAAGAAAATGCCAAAGCCAAGGAGCGTAACACCGAGCAGCGTGATGCCCCCAAACGTACCAGGGATGATCCAGACATCACTCATGGTTGATTCTCTCCCGCAGGTGTGGCCTTGTCATAGCATTCTGAGCCTTAAACAGGTTTTTGTTGAATCATGGCCCAGTAGGTATCAGGCCCGGCTGGCACCTGAAAGGAAATATCCCGCAGTTCCAAGATCTGAAAACCCGTGCGCTGAATGAGCGATCGCCACGCACTCTTGCCCAGGGTACTGTAGTGATTTTGATTATCTTGATGACGACAGCTTGTATCAGGAGCTGGGACTTCAATATAGAGATAGGCACCGGGTTTCATCACCCGAAAGATTTCGCTCAGGGTAAAATAAGGGAAAATACTGTGCTCTAGGCAATGACGGCACCAGATAAAATCAAAGGTGGCATCGGGAAAGTCTAGGAACGATTGATCCATCTCGTAGACTTCGTATCCTTTAGACTGGCAGACAGCGACATCTTCACAATTCAGCGTAATGCCAATTGGCTTTAGATTGCGCTGTAAAAATAGCTCCAATGCCACACCCTGACCACAGCCAATATCCAGCACCGCTGCCCCATCGGGTAAGACATAGCGTTGGAACACTTCATCAATCATCCGCTGGGTGATAGCAGTATGTAGCCCACTGGGCGGCTCAGGATAGGTATCTGACTTAATTTTGTCGAAAAACTGCTCTAGCTTTTCAATATCCGAGGGGTTTAGCTTCATGGTTTCTGAATCAGGCAGCACATCTAGGGTAGCTGACATGGATGTCGAGATGTCGTGGATGTCGAGATGTCGGAAGAGTCAATGTGAATCTGGGGGCGATCGCCCTTCAATGGTACGATACTATCCAAGAAGCTAGGGGTGCCTAGGGCGCAAGTCCGGGCTGAGATTACACCCTCAGAACCTGAGCCTGGGTAATACCAGCGGAGGGAAGTGTGGATTGTGATAGTTCGTAACGTCAACCGTGTCGTCGGTTGTCCATGACGTCACCGGTAGACAACCTAGACCCGCTACCCAGTCTCTAAACAGGGCCGGTGTATTCCACGTTGTAGCCCTCACCCTAAATCCCTCTCCCGCTCTGGGAGAGGGACTTTGAATCCAGACTCCCTTCTCCTAAAAAGAGAGAAGGGGTTGGGGGATGAGGGCCAACAGGTACCCCTAGCGTCCTGTTGTGTCGTTTTTGAGAGGGTTCGTGGGATGTCCATTGGGGCGATCGCACTGGTCGTTACGCTGGTGACGACGGCGGTTTTTTCGTTAATTGGCATTGTCAATGCCAGTCGGCACCGCATTAATTTGGAAGACTATATGGTGAGCCGCAATCGCTTTGGCGGTTGGATGGCCTTCGCTACGGTGGTAGCCTCCACTATGGGCGCATGGATTTTGTTCAGCCCCCCCGAGGTGGGAGCCACCAGCGGTGTAGCGGGGATTGCCGGCTATTGTATTGGGCAGGCTGTCCCGTCGATTGGCTTTGTGTGGATTGGGCCGCGCATCCGTCAGCTCATGCCCCAAGGCCATTCGCTGAATGAATATGTGCTCCACCGTTTTGGCAATGCCATGTATGTTCTAACGCTGCTGATCATTGCCTTTTATATGCTGGTCTATCTGGTGGCAGAGCTAACAGCGATCGCCAAGGCAGTGAATATCCTTGCTGATGTCCCGCTGGGATGGACAGCCCTGGTGGTGATCACAGCCACCTTTGTCTACACCACCTATGGCGGCTTAGGAGCCACTATTTTCACCGATGCCATTCAGTTTGTGATCATCACGCCACTACTGTTGATTGTGCTGGCGATCGCGGTGGGTAACCTCGGCGGCATCACAGCCGCGTTAGAACCGGTGCGCCTCAATGCTCCAGAACTCTTGAGCTTCAGCAACGGCCCAGCCATCAAGTTTGGGCTGACCTTGGTGATTGCCATCATCTCTGCGGAAATGTTTAACCAAGGCAACTGGCAACGTATCTATGCCTGTCGCACCGACAATACCGTGCGGCGATCGTTCTTGGCATCAGGGCTGGTAATCTTACCCATGCTTTGTATTTCAGGATTGCTGGGCATCTTAGCCATGCATTTTGGCTTCAACAGCGACATTGCCTTCTTCTCTCTGCTGCAGGAGTTAGCGATTCCCATCTGGGCGATCGCTCTCGTGCTGATCTTAGCCTTAGCCTTGGTGATGAGCAGTCTCGATAGCTTACTGAATGGCCTCATCAGCGTATTGATTCTGGATCTACGGCGACTGTTGCCCCGAAGTAATGAGAATGGCTTGCTACGCATCTCGCGGGTTTTGACCGTAGCCATCAGCATTCCCGTCATTTTGGTGGCTGCCCAGGGCTATAACGTGCTTTATTTATTTCTGCTGGCTGACTTAGTCTGTGCTGGAGCCTTATTCCCCGTCTTGTATGGTCTCTATAACCGCCGGATTAATGGGATGACCGCCTTGGTGAGCAGCGTGGCAGGAATTGGCGTGGGTGCCATCTTTTTCCCGAAACCCGATTTTAGCCCTTGGACTAATGTGCCTTTTGCCGGTGATTTGCTCGTCAGTTTCTCAGCACCGATTGTGGTCTCCGTGGCTGTGGTGTTGATCTGGAATGCTATCGCCCCCCAATCAGACACCGCAGCGGACTTTGAATTTAGCCGACTTAAAACCGATGTCAAAGCCTACTCTGAGGTTCTGCCAACCCAGGACTAACATCTGATTACCCCGCAGCCTAGCAATCATGTCCAGGTTTCACGCAGGACGAGTGAAACTTGGACATGGATAACTCGCCTACACAGTCTAGGTTAGCTGCTGGCTCATTGATGTTCATGAGAGGCGCGTAGATAGGCCAAACCCGCCTACGCGCGGTTAGTTACTTACACTGAGACAAAGTCTGAGGATTGTAAGGTACTGATGTCTGTGTTTTGAAGAATACAAAGAACATGGCGTCCTTCTTTCACAATAGCATCCGTTCCTTGTTGGCGTAGGTTGAGATCATCTAACGATAGGCTACCTAGGAGACCAATTCTATCGCCCTGGCGCTGGTTGAAATCACCAATGATGTCAACACCATCGGAACGTCTGATCATAAAGACATCTTTCCCTGCACCACCCATTAAGCGATCGCGACCTGGGCCACCATAGAGGCGATCGTTGCCTCTATCCCCAAAGAGTAGATCATTCCCAGCATTACCACGCAGAATATCCCTACCTGTATTGCCTCGCAAACGATCATTGTCTTGTCCACCAGCTATTACATCGTTTCCATGACCACCGATGAGGGCATCATGACCATGACCACCCAAGAGATGGTCATGACCATTACCCCCATGAACATGGTCGTTTCCCTGCCGTCCATTAAGTTGGTCATCCCCTCCAAACCCTACGAGATAATCTGCAGAGCGTCTGCCTTGTAAGCTATCATCACCTGATGTACCGAAT
>DATNRH010000852.1 GCA_036703605.1 Candidatus Obscuribacterales bacterium
CAGATAGGTTAGTTGTCCAGGTAGATTAGGCGATCGCATTCTCAGTATCGGGGTCAAATAGATGTAGCTTATCCACCGCGATCGCCAGCCAAAGCTCTTCACCAATCGACACCGGTCGATCCGGTTCGATGCGAGCCTGGAGGGTGATGCGATCGCTAACCGTGCCGTGCCCCAGACGTACGGATAAGTAGGTTTCGCTGCCCAACGCCTCTACCCGTTCCACTGTCACCGGCAGGTTTTTGGGTGCCGGGACACTCACACTCAGGTGTTCAGGACGAATACCCAAGAGTAGCGATCGCCCGTCATAGCGGCGCAGGGCATCTTCCCAGGTATCGGGAATGGTCAGGCGAAAGTGATTGTGGGTGATCAGCAGCGGTGCGGTCACGGCCACGGTCAAAAAGTTCATGGGCAAGGTGCCGATAAACTCCGCGACAAAGCGATTGACGGGATGGTTGTACAACGTCAGCGGCGCGGCCAGTTGCTGAATTTGCCCCGCGTTCATCACGGCAATGCGATCGCCCATGGTCATGGCTTCGGTTTGGTCGTGGGTCACGTAAATGGTGGTGATGCCCAGCCGCCGCTGGAGGTTCACAATTTGCGATCGCGTCTCAATTCGCAACTTGGCGTCTAAGTTAGAGAGCGGTTCATCCATCAAAAACACCGCTGGATTGCGTGCCATGGCTCGTCCGAGGGCTACCCGCTGCTTTTGCCCACCGGAGAGCTGCTTGGGTAGGCGATCGAGCAACTGCTGGATCTGCAGCATTTCCGCCACCGTTAGCACCCGTTGATCAATAGCCCGCTCCGTGGACGACCAGTAGCGCAGTAATCGCGGTAGGGGACGGGTTGCAGCCACCAATCCCTTTTCTAGCCAAGGGGGAAGCGATCGCTGATCGTCCGCCTTTTGGGGATCGACCAACGAATTAGCCGCGCGCCGCAAGCCAAAGGCCAAATTGTTGTAGACCGTCAAGTGGGGATAGAGGGCATAGTTCTGAAATACCATGGCAATATCCCGCGCCTTGGGTGGGAGCTCATTGACCAAGCGATCGCCCACCCAGATATTGCCGCCGGTGAGGGTTTCGAGCCCCGCAATTAACCGCAGCAGCGTACTTTTGCCGCAGCCCGATGGCCCCACTAGCACCATAAACTCGCCGTCATGAACCGTGAGCTGAATCCGTCGCAGCACAGACACATGACTCTGCCGTTTGTCAGCCGACTCCTCCACTGGGTCAGCGATCGCAGCAACGGGAGCAGCTCCATCGCTCACCATTGCCCCGCCAGATGGGCGTGCGCTGGTCTGCCCTGCCCGGTGGGAAAAACTTTTGTACACGTTCTCTAGAACGACTTTTGCCACGATACCTTGTCACTTGAATGTGCTCCGCCTATTGTCTCCTATTCCTCCGGCTTCCGCACCCCCAGAGATGGCGACCTTGCCCAAATGGAGCGATGAACCGATCCATGGGCCGCCTAAGGACATCAGTTATGCACACAGGATCCAGCAATGCCTCAGTTTGTGGAGTGTTGCAGTCCACACCCCAACGAAGGTTTTCATCCTCCAATGAATTCTCAAAAAAAGTTGCGCTATTTTCCCCGACCTTTGCTAGGATAGGAAAGCAATACGCGGATGTGGCGGAATTGGTAGACGCGCTAGATTTAGGTTCTAGTTTCGCAAGAAGTGAAGGTTCAAGTCCTTTCATCCGCATACTTGACCCGTTTAATGAGGCGCAAGCTTGGTGAAATCATGCCGCGCCAGTGAGTCTTGATTGAGACAGGGTATGATTCATCGAGGGATATCGGGTGTCTAATAGGTGAGGTGATTCCAGCATGGTTCTATGCTGTACGCTGCAATAGGCTCGGCCCGAATGGCGTCTGTGATTCCTTCGATCGTGCCGTCTAAGCTGCCATGTCATTCAATTCTAGTGTCTAGAGAGCGATCGCTCCTCATGTCTCTCTAGGGCAAACATAATCTTGGCACAGTAAACCCGATCTAAAGCCGTGCGTAGAATTGCCGGTAGATTGGGTACTCTAACTACATCCATCCTGTCGATGGTGCCTCGGTTATCTAGATCACACCAGAACGATTGGTCGAAACCTAGAGCCGCCTTGCGTCCAAGACACGACAAAGGCGATCGCGTTACTGTAGAACTAGCAGGCGGTCTATGAATGACCCTTCCCTCAGGTTTTCCTGTTGTACGTGCCTCCTCAAGATCCTCTAGCTCCCCCAGTCAAGATGAGGATCGCCATTAATGTTCCCCTTTATATTCCCTGTTTGTTAGATGTGTGGCTGCATCTTCTCTTGACCATCCCGCTCTTCACTGACAGACTCTTTCATCCCTATGACTATCCATCTCAATCGAATCCTGATGCTTGATCTTGAGCATCAACATCAGCCATTGCAGGAAAAACTTCAAGCGGCGATGCAGGAGGTGATGCTCAGCGGAGACTATGTTCTTGGACAAGCCGTGAATGAGTTTGAGAT
>DATNRH010000853.1 GCA_036703605.1 Candidatus Obscuribacterales bacterium
TATCCGACGGTCTTTCAGTTGGTATGGACTTTATCGCTTTGCATACCTCGCAGGGGCGGAAGGTGATATTCGTCGGAAACGGTGGGAGTGCAGCTATTGCGAGTCATCTGGCGGTGGACTACTGGAAAAATGGTGGGATGCGGGCGGTCGCCTTTAACGATTCATCGCTCTTAACCTGCATCAGCAACGACTTTGGATACCCGCATGTATTTGCAAAGCCTGTAGAGATGTTTTGCGACCCCGGGGATATCTTGGTGGCGATTAGCAGCTCTGGCTGCTCGGAAAATATCCTCTTGGCTGTCAATGCAGCGAAGGAGATAGGCTGTAAAGTGATTACCATGTCTGGGTTTTCTGGTGACAACCCGCTCCGCTTGACCGGAGATCTGAATTTTTACGTTCCTTCCGACTCCTACGGCCATGTTGAAATCGTCCATCTGGCCCTTTGCCACTCTATCCTGGATGCGATTATCAGTCGTCAAGGCCGCAAATAGTGTCAAAGACCCTAAATCAAATGATCCCTCTTGTTGATCTCAAGAGACAAACGAGGCAACTGGGGGGGGAGATTCAGCGTGCCATTGCTGAAGTGCTCGCCGACTGCAACTTTGTAAAGGGAAAATGGATCGAACAATTCGAAGAGTCCTTTGCACGATACTGTGGCGTCACTCATGCTAGTGCAGTCTCCTCGGGTACCGCAGCCTTGCAGTTGGCATTATTGGCGGCTGGCGTGGGGAAGGGGGATGAAGTCATCACCAGCCCCTACACATTTATTGCAACGGCTGAGGCCATCACCTGCGTGGGGGCGAGGCCGGTCTTTGTGGATATCCTGCCTGGCCCTTTCACCATCGATCCCCAAAGGATCGAAAAAGTCATCACCGAGAGGACCAGGGCGATTATTCCCGTAGATCTGTTCGGGCAGCCCGCGAACCTCGACTCGCTAGGTCAAATCGCCCAGGTCCATCACCTGACGGTGATCGAAGATGCCTGCCAGGCGACTGGGGCTGAGTACAAGGGATGTCGGATCGGCAGCGTGAGTCACCTGACCTGCTGCAGCTTTTACCCTTCCAAAAACCTCGGCGCACTGGGGGATGCTGGGGCGGTCGTGACCAAAGACCTCAAGGCGGCTGAGCAGATCCGGATGCTTAGGGACCATGGACAGACCGGGCCGTACATCCATGAAAGAGAGGGATTCAACGCTCGAATGGACTCGATACAAGCCGCAGTGCTTCTGGTGAAACTCCAATACGTCGATGAATGGAATGCAAGGAGAAGAAAGCACGCGCGGCAATACGACGAGTTGTTAAGTGACATCGAGTCGGTGACCACACCACCGATCCTACAAGATGCCATCCCGGTATATGCACATTACACGATCCGTGCCAGGGAGCGAGATCGACTTCAGGTATACCTCCGTCAACGGGGAATCGGTACCGGAGTGTATTATCCCGTTCCGCTTCACCTGCAGCCAGCCTATCAGTACCTCGGGTATAAAGAGCACGATTTCCCTGTGGCGGAGGCGGCAGCCCGGGAGGTACTTTCACTCCCGATGTAC
>DATNRH010000854.1 GCA_036703605.1 Candidatus Obscuribacterales bacterium
CCCTCGCAAACGATTACATCCCCCAATACAGGAAAGCGATCGCCGATGCTATAGACGCCGGTATTCTCCCTCTCCATGAACAGACGAGTCACTCCTATTCTTATACCCAATATATGACGGGCTTACAGATGGAGCGCTCTGAACATTACGCTCTCACATTTCTTAAATATGATCAAGATACCTATGCCAACCTTCGGCAAAGCAGTGTTAAGCGAAATGCCCAACGGCTTGATAATTTGCAAGTTGTGCCCATAGAAGCCTTCATGAGACGGGCTACAGCACTTCTAGCCCACGATTCATCAGAAGAGTTAGCGATCGCTCTCTGTGCTCTCACGGGTCGCCGCCATACAGAAATCGTCTCTCGTGGGCAATTAACGCTAGGCTCAGACCACGAGTTTGTTCTCTCGTTTCATGGACAACAAAAGAAAAAGAGTCCTGTCGGCAGCTTCAATATTCTCTCTCTCATTCCCGCCTCAGAGCTATTGCCCCATTTTAAGCGGTTCCGGAAGATGCCTAAGGTTGCACCTTTGGTAGGACGTCCCCATGATGATCCCCTTATTCAAGCATTCCATACAAGAGTGAATTACCGCATGGCAGATGCTTTTGGGGATGTTCTAGGCGTTCCTCAAGGATTTGAACGGTTAACCATTCATCGACTACGAGGTGTCTATGCAGCGATCGCTGTTCACTTCTTCTGTCCTGAAATGAGGAATGAAGGCCGCTTCTTACAGCAGTATCTTGGGCATGACCTCGGTAGCGCCGCCATTCAGCATTATCAGCACTATCGCCTCGTTAATGACCAAGGAAATCTCCTGCGTGCCAGAGGCGTGAAGCTATCTGCCTATGGTCTTCCAGCGCTGCAAATGGATGATTTGGATCAGCTGAATCTAGAGGTTGATGATCTCCCCAATCCTGTCCCCAGCCCTAGCCCAGATCCTAGCAGGGATGAGCAGCCCCAGCATGATGACGTTGCCCGTCTCACCGCAGAAGTCAATCGATTACGATCGCTCTTGAGAGATACACAAGACACTCTGATCACGGTTCAGCAAGAGCGCGACTATGCGACAGCTCAACTGGATAGGCTGCGAACCATCATGGGCTCAACTCAACAACACTATCCTGCGGTGAGTAAGCAACTACACCAGTCTGCCCTAGAGAGAGCGATCGCTATCGTTAATGCCATCAAGCAATGGAACCTTTCAGACCACCAACCCACCTGGGCAATCACAGCTAGCCTCCTAGAACGGGAATTCCATATCAACCGCAAAGCTGCTCAATCCTTTATCGCAGATTTTGAAGATGATATCCAAACTCATCATCAACGCATTGGCGTTACCAATCCTAGAAGCCATAACCGCTACAACAACCCAAGTGAACTTAAAGCCTTCATCCAGCAGACCTAGCCTTGACGCTCCTCAAGCCGCATATGCGTATAATACATGGACAAACATCACGCACTATTGGTTGGAACGAGTGCTAATCCCGATTCATGCGTATAGACTATCCACTTATGTATACAGCACGATAGAGTTGATGAATATCCCTGTATGAACAACCCAACCGTCTCCACTCTACCTAGCGATCGCTTCCTCTATACGCCCCCGCCCTCAGCTCTCTCCGCCAAGCAAATTCTCATTAAGCCCAATCTCGGCTATCCGGTTCCTCATCCAGTAACCGTTAGTCTCCATGTCCTCACTCAAGTTATAAAAGGCATTCAACTCGCCAATCCTCAAGCCGACATTTTGATCGTCGAAGGGGTCTGCTCTGCCCGATCCTTAGACGACATCGCGGCCACCCTGACGATTCAACCTCTGATCAAAGATAAGATACATTTATTAGACGCTGATACCCTCCCCCTAACCGATTATCCCAACCGTTGCACTAAGCCTGTACGCTTCAGCTCCATGTGGGCTCCTGCCCTCTTACAGGAAGTCGATTGCCGGATTAGCCTTGGGGCATTCAAGTCTACCCAACTCAAGGGAGAGACATTAATTTCCGCATCCCTTAAAAATTTATACGGTCTATTCCCCCGATCGCGCTATAAGGCTCGCAGTCCCAACTCTCGGGGCCAGCTTCACCGACCATCCGTGCCGCTGATTTTACAAGATGTCTATGGCTGCATCGGACATCTGTTTGATGCCGGGGTTGTCGATGCTACCTATATGTACACCAGTCCTGACTGGAAGCCCGATCGCTCTGGAACTGGAACATTTCTCAATCAGGTGATCGTGGGCTCTAGTCTCCTTGCGATTGATCAAGCCGCTTGCGAACTTGCCCAAGTTCCCATTCCCCCCTATATAGAAGGCATTCGACAGAACTGTCCTTTTGCCACCTAGGAACGTGATGGATGTCAGTAATCCACAGGCGGTTGGCGACTCATCGCCACGCCCAGAACCAAAAGATGTTAACTTTGATGAAGGAGATTTAATAGCGCGTATCCATGATTATGTCTAGATTTCAGCAATTTATCAGCTTTTTACTTTCCGCCTTGCTTGGCATAGGGCTACTATCTCAACCCGCCTATGCGGCCAGTTCCGCTGCCATTCGAGCCTATGACGATGTTACGCCCACCACTAAGAGCTATGCAGGGGAAACGCTGATTCAAGCGCAATTTAATAATGCGACGTTAGAAGGCGCTGATTTTAGTGGGGCAGATCTGCGTGGAGCTGTGTTTAATGGTTCAGTTCTGAAGAATGCTCGCTTTCACAGCGCTGACCTCAGCGATAGCATTGCCTACTTGAGTAATTTAGCCGGAGCTGATTTCACAGATGCTGTCTTAACCTCAGCGATGTTGCTGAAGTCAAACTTTAGAGGAGCCTTGGTTAATGGGGCGGATTTCAGCTATGCCATGCTGGATCGAGAACAGGTTCTGCGTCTTTGTGAAACGGCCAGCGGCGTGAACCCAGTCACTGGCGTCGATACTCGTGAATCTCTTGGATGCCCGTAGCGATCGCATCGGCTGTTACTGTGCAAGGGTGCGATCGCTACGGAGATGTCTAAATCAACCAGCTCCATGTGTGGATATCATTATTCCACACGGGAGCGATCGCCCTTGGCTAGGCGTTGAGTTTTGTGGCTACTTCTGTCAAACGCTGACCAATCGCCATGACGCCTTCTTGCTGCTTCTCATCACTCAACTGTCCCTGATCGTTAAAGGCTTGATA
>DATNRH010000855.1 GCA_036703605.1 Candidatus Obscuribacterales bacterium
GAACGTGCCCCATGGATGCCTCAACCCGATAGCCCGCGGGGAGGTAGTTGCGAATAGTCCGTGCTTTGGTTGGAGATTCAACGATGACGAGAGTTGACATGAGCCTTAAATAGGATTCAGTGGATGAGTGGATCTGACCAAGACTAGACAGCCTTGAGAGTGAATGAGAGACGAGTTGATGAGCTTAGACTCTCCCGTGAGTTGTCCGTCCCGCGAATTGTCCGTCCCGTGAGTTGTCCGTGCTTCATGGTAAGACCCAGGGTTGCCCCATCCCCCAGACGCTGGGCCAGCGAGTCCGGATATGCCGATCCAATTCTGCCTGCATGACTTGCCCTCGAATCTGCTTAGGACTACCGTCTTGTATGCCATGAGATGGTTTACAGGTGTGAACCTTACAGCCTAGGTTTTCACTGCCTACCCTTCTAATCAGCTTGCTATACTATCCCGTCCTAGCATGAGAATGGAACAACATCAAATGAGCTGTTAGATCTCTACTTATAACTGATGTCGGCAGAAATACAAGGAAAAATTGCGATCGCTGCCCCTCAACCCGGTAAGTTTGCAGAGTATGATCCACAATGGAAAGGGTTCGTAAAGCTAGGGAATTCACTCCCCTCCCATAAATTTCATCGCACAATTTAAGATATGGTGTGAAAGGAAATGTCCTCTTAAAAATTATCCTAAGCATTTCCCTGTCCTTACACGATCTGCTCGCCATTTCTGTCCGCCACTACTGACCCTTAAAGCGCTCAAGCTCTTATGGACGTTGCTAACTTAGCCGCACAACTTAACGCTCAAGTCATTTTGCCAGAGGGTATCGTCATCGCTACCCTGCTCATCATCTTGGTAGGAGACCTCATTGTTGGCCGTACATCCTCCGCCCAATGGTCACCCTACGTAGCCGTGACGGGTCTCCTCGGAGCGGTTGTTGCCCTTGCTTTGCAATGGGATCTTGATAACCCTATTTCCTTTCTGGGGGCGTTTAACAGCGATGCGCTAAGCATCGTCCTGCGGGGTATTATTGCCCTTTCAACCGCCTTCACTATTTTGATTTCCATTCGGTATGTGGTTCAGGCTGGGACAGCCTTGGCTGAGTTCATCGTGATTTTGATGACAGCCACCGTGGGCGGCATGTTTCTCTGCGGTGCCGATGAACTAGTCATGGTGTTTGTGTCGTTGGAAACCTTGAGTATTTCCTCATACCTGTTGACCGGATACATGAAGCGCGATCCCCGCTCCAATGAAGCCGCGCTGAAGTATCTCTTGATTGGTGCCGCCAGTTCAGCCATCTTCCTCTACGGTGTGTCTTTGCTCTACGGCTTGTCTGGAGGAGAAACCCGCCTCTCAGCCATTACGGCCAGCATCATCAGCGGTAATGCTCAAGACTCGATTGGTCTGCTCATTGCCCTCGTCTTTGTCATCGCCGGAATTGCTTTCAAAATTGCCGCTGTTCCCTTCCACCAATGGACGCCAGACGTTTATGAAGGCTCCCCTACGCCAGTGGTGGCATTTTTGTCGGTAGGTTCCAAGGCTGCTGGTTTTGCCCTAGCGATTCGCCTGTTGGTGACGGCCTTTCCATTGGTGGCCGACCAATGGCAGTTTGTGCTCACAGCCCTTGCCATCCTAAGTATGGTATTGGGGAATGTGGTGGCCCTAGCCCAAACCAGCATGAAGCGCCTGTTGGCCTATTCGTCGATTGGGCAAGCTGGATTTGTCATGATTGGGTTGATTGTGGGTACAGATGCAGGCTATTCCAGCATGGTGTTCTACCTAATGGTCTACCTGTTTATGAACCTAGGCGGGTTTGCCTGTGTGATTCTCTTCACTCTGCGTACCGGCACCGATGAGATCACGGAATACAGCGGTTTGTATCAAAAAGATCCGCTATTGACCCTCTGCCTCAGCGTCTGTCTCCTATCCCTCGGGGGGATTCCACCCTTAGCTGGCTTCTTTGGGAAGCTCTATCTCTTTTGGGCTGGCTGGCAAGCCGAGGCCTACACCCTGGTTTTGGTGGGTCTGTTGACCAGCGTCATCTCCATTTACTACTACATCCGTGTGGTCAAAATGATGGTGGTGAAAGAGCCCCAAGAAATGTCAGATGCCGTGAAGAACTATCCAGAGGGCATGTGGAACCTCTTTGGTATGCGCCCGTTGCAGGTGAGCTTGGTCTTAGCTCTCGTGGCCACCTCCCTAGCGGGTGTCTTGTCCAACCCCCTCTTTACCTTGGCCAACAACTCTGTTCTGCGCACACCGTTGCTCCACTCGCCGGTAGTGACTCAGGTTGAGCCAGTGCTTCCAGTTGCCCATGTTGATGCAACTGCCGAAGATCTCAGCTAGGGGTCTAACTTCACTACTCGTTGCCCTGAATAATCTGCTTTACGGTTGTCAGGGCTTCGAGGCTAATAAATCCCCGGCGATGACCTTTATGATTGGACATACCCAGGGCAATCGGTAGGTTGAACTTTGGGTTTCGATAAAACCGGGATGATGCGTTGATATATACTGTAGCGCTGGCCATCTGTGAGGCAAACAAGCGACTTTCTTGATAAGACTCCGTCGCTAGGCAGTCGGCATGGCCACTACTGTAGCGGTTCATCCAAGCGATCGCATCATCTAAGTCTCTCACCCATTTAAAGGCAATAGTTCGGTTAAGATAGGGCTGCCGCCATTCCGTGGGTGCTACGGGGCTCAGCTCAGGAAATTCTTTGGCTAATTCTTCATCGCCCTTCAGCTCATAGCCTTTTTCCAACAGGCTACCCCACAGCAGCGAGAGGGATGAAGGGAGATGGTTACGGTGGATCAAAACTTTTTCGATCGCATTGACGGGATCGGGCTCGCTGGCATGGCTATCCAAAATCATCCAGCGGACAAGGTCGATACCAGCAGAAGGCGACCAGTAGAGGTAACAGTTGCCGATCGCTGTTTTGAGGACAGGGGCTGTGGCTTGACGCATGACTTGATGGACTAGGCTAGCCCGACCGTAGGGAATCACCAAATTCACAGCGCGATCGCAGGTGACGAGCTCGTGGGTGAGATCGCCACAGTCTGACGGCAGGGCCTCCAGGCTGCTGGTGGGCAATCCAACCTGCTCTAGGGCCGCCTGCAGGATACTGGCAAACATATGGTTAGACTGGCTAGCCTCACTACCTCCTTTGAGGATGAGACTATTGGCCGTGCGCACACACATCCCCGCTGCGATCGCCCCCAGTTCTGGAAAGGCTTCGTAGACCAGCGCTACCACTCCTAAGGGCATCAGTTGGCAATAGGTTTGCCCCTGGGCTACCGCGTAGGGCGGATTTTGCACCTGCTGCAGTGGATCGGGCAAGTCGCTCAGACGCTGCAAAATGGCGATCGCCGTTTGCAACCGTTCGGGCGTTAATTTCAGCCAGTCCAGGATGAGCTCGGGTACAGCCATTTCCCGACTCGCTTCTAGGTCAAGGGTATTGGCTTCTAAAAGATCATCCTTGTAGGTTTTGATCCCCTTAGCCATTGCCTGTAGGGCACGACTGCGATCGCTGCCGCTGAACTTTAGCAGCTCAAGCGAGGCCTCGTGGGCCCGTTGGGTAATGACCGGGATCAGATCAGGTGAAGAAATGGAGGAATATGCTGCCATGAACTACTGTCGATAGGCCATCCAGAGCATCAACACTAGCATCACAATGACTAGTGCAGCAATGATGCGAAATGCAACATCAGAACTCAAAATTGACTGCAAGATGGTGATGAGGAGTAAGAACGCCAACCCCAGCAGAATGACTAACATGAGGACAGGCAAATAGCCCCGTGCCAAGGATGGGTGCACCATGCTCCACTGTCGTCCTGTCCAGCGCCAGACTTTCTTGTAGGGGTAGTGGGACGACAACTGCTCTAGAGCATAGCCATTTTCTTGAACAACAAAGATTTGCTGGCAGCGATCGCACCCAAACGCCTCAGTGAGAGTAATCGGCTTCAGTTGACCATGACGGCGGCACGGACAGGGATACTCAGCACTTAAATCAATCTTGTGAGGTTTTTGTGGTTGCACAAGTAACCCTAGCGGTGAAAAAGGTTGAATAGCTTAGCCTGGTAAGGGTTGCACCACCCTTGCATGGATCGATAGAAGTAGTAGTCCAGTTCGACTGCTAGCCTGAGCACTGACTGAGCCGGCTGCTCTCGATGGTTGTAACCATGGCGATCGCTGACGTTTGACCCATTTTAACGTGTGCACGGGCATAAGGCTGGGGATCGCTGAACCAACTAACAGCCCTACTGTCTGTTCCGTTATTGAGACCATGACAACCGAGGAAAAGAGCCTAGACGGAGGATTAAGTCCAAGGGCGAAACCAACTAACGCTGTTGACACCCCAAACAGGAGGTCAACGCTTAGAGGCTTAACCGTTCAAATCGTAATCTGTAGCCTAGCAAACCCTCGAAAATTGTCAAGGTAGCTATGCTATGGTTCAAAGCAACGGAATACCAGAAGTCTGGTTTCAGAATTGCCAAGACTTACCGGCATCGGACAAGACTTAAATAACTTGGGTTTCTTAAGCGGGTAACGCGATTCGAACGCGCGACATTCACCTTGGCAAGGTGACGCTCTACCACTGAGCTATACCCGCAATTTCTTGTGCTTTATTAATGTGCCAGAAATTTTAGACCCTGTCAACCCATTTGGGCTGAAATTTTGAGCTAGCCCCGTCACGTTTCCAAAAACTCACCCCAGGGGATCACGGGCGGGGCTGAAATTAGCTCACCGTCCCTAGGCGTCTAGATTGCCAGGCTCGGCAGCGATCGCTTGGGAAACATTGGGTAGAGGCTGGGAGGAATTGCCTACCAGTTGCCCCTGGGCGTTTCCTGTGGGAGCTCGACGAAGCTGGCGCATCAAGCTGGCCATTTCAATAGCACTCATGGCATAGTTCCAGCCTAGATTGCTCTTGATGCCGGCGCGCTCTAAAGCCTGCTGCATATTGTCGGTGGTGAGGATGCCGAAGGAAATGGGCACCCCGGTTTGAAAGGCCGCAGCAGCGACGCCCTTAGACACCTCAGAAGCTACGTAATCAAAATGGGGCGTTTGCCCCCGAATCACGGCTCCTAGGCAAATAATGGCATCATAACGACGGCTGAGCGCAAGCTGGTGCGCAACAACCGGAATTTCAAAACATCCAGGCACCCAGGCATAGTCAACCTGAATGCCTGATGGATTGGGATCAATTCCATGACGCTTCAGGCAGTCTTGACACCCTTCCAACAACTTACCCGTAACTAAGTCGTTGAAGCGGCCAATCACGATTGCTAGGCGCAAATCCTGAGTTTGGGTAAAACTGCCCTCAAAAACTGTCATTATTTATAACGTTTTGTAACATCAAAAGATTGGCTCGACGCTGAAACCTGGGACTATTAAACTACCAAGTAATTTAAGACTCCCACCAAAATAACCAGAGCAACCCAAACGCCAGATCCTAGAAACAGAAGCCGTCTAGATTGATCCCAGTTTTGCGGTGACGCATAGGCCACGGGTACTCCGATCACCATGATGAACGAGAGTGCAACTAGCGCAAACAAGAATAGGTTGAAAACAATTGTCATTCCCTTGGTTCTCCCACTAGATCGTGAAGACTACTGCAAACAATACGAGAGACTCAGCCAGCCAGCGTTTTGGAACATCGGGAAACCCGAGCTTGCCCCATGATCGAGACCTGTCTGTGTCATGGAGAGCGATCGATGCACAAACGCCTGTGCGTTGAACACCCCCAGTAGTTAAGCTATCAGAAATTGCCCCTCTCTCTGCACTTAATATTCTAGGACTTTCAGAACCTGCGGTGCTGAGGCTGGTTGACTGACCCATCTTTTGGCGTAGGCTAGGTTGAGCAATGGGAAACCCAGCGCTAGCTTAGATGCCGTTAGACTATGCTGACGCTTGTCCAACCTACGAGAAAATCAGGATTACAGGAGTTTTTGTCCGTCCATCAGGTGCTGAGCTGTTGAGGCTGGCCAGGTTCCCAACCAATCTACAGCAACCTATCGTCTCTCGATCGCTGCCGTTTGACGCTTAAATAGTGGGAGGAGGAAAACTCCACCCATGGTTTGGGATCCTCTAACTCTGCTGGTTGACCTAAAAAATAGCGTTATGGACTACGAGACCGCCCACCACATTTTGCTCACCCAAGGCCAGGTTCCAGCGGCGGATCCCAATCAATTTTTGATGCGGTTACAGACAGGGCGTCCACCGGTGCCGGGGCAAGTGACGACCATTTTGCTGGCGCTGAAGGTGATTTTTGAAGAATTACGGGAGATGCCGACCCTCGATCGCGATCTGGCTAACGCGCTATACCAACTGGCAGGAGATAGTCGCCGCTGGTATGACCAAGGACGGCAGCAGGGTATAGACTGGCCGCCACTTTTGGATGAGGACTTGCAGCGGATTGCGATCGCTGTTCGCAGTATCTTTGCCGATACGTGGCACAATGCTTGAGCCTGGCTCTGCCGTCAGTCTATCCTCTAGTCGCCTAATCTATGAGCCGAGATTTGTTTGCCCAAGCGGCGATCGCCCAAGTTCCCAAGCTGTTAACCCTGATGGATCGCAATCGCCATAGCCCTACCTATGGATGTGGCGATCGTAACTTTTGGCATTACAAAATCATCGACTTTCCCAGCGGCATGGCCCAGGAGTTTGTCTGGCCCTTGGCGTTGGCCTACCAAACCGATTGTCCTGATAATCCTTTCTATCACCAGGCAGCCCTGCGAGACTGGGTAGCGGCCGGCATTCGCTACGCCGCCCGCAGTGCCCATCCCGATGGCTCCTGTGACGATTACTTTCCCTTTGAACGGGCCAGCGGTGCCGCAGCCTTTTCCCTGCTGGCCTGCTTAGAAAGCTACGAGATCATCGGCATGGATGACCCAGCGGTACAGACCTTTTTGGCCCAGCGAGCAGACTGGCTCGCCCATCATCAGGAAAGTGGGCGGCTGTCCAACCATCAGGCGTTGATTGCCTTGGGGTTGGAGCGTTTGTCTGCGCAGCTCCACAGCCATCAATGGGATCGAGCTAAGGCGCTGCGCCTAGAACAGGTGTTAGATTGGCAAGACTCGGAGGGCTGGTTTCAGGAATATGAAGGCTGCGATCCGGGCTATCACACGCTCACCATCTCCTGCTTGGCGCGTCTGTATGACCTACGCCCCGATCCGCGCATCCAGGAAGCGATCGCCAAGGCGGTAGAGCTGGCTAGCTATTTTGTCCATCCCGATGGCTCCTACGGAGGCGAATATACCAGTCGCAACACCTACAACTTTTTTCCCCATGGCTTTGAACTCGTGGGGCGCTGGCTACCCCAAGCCCTGACCATCAACGATCGCTTCCTGACCGGTCTGGGGCAAAACCTCGGCCCCTGCTACGCCGACGACCATATCATTGGCCACCATGCTTGGAACTATCTCCTAGCCTGGCAAGACTTTCAGCCCCGTGTGGATAACGGAACCCCCGCGAGCCCCCCCGAGCGCGATCGCATCTGGCTACCCCATGCCCGTCTGTTGATCGATCGCCGCCAGGATACGGAGCTGTACCTAGCGCTGAACAAGGGTGGGGTGTTTAAGCTCTTTCGCGATCGCCAGCTTGTGGTGTCCGACACGCAATTCTCCGTTCAGGTGCGGGTGGGCACATCGGTCAAAACAGCGGTGGCTCACTTGGTAGGTGACTATCGCGTGGAGCAGAGTGAGGACGCGATCACGATTCGGGGTGCCTTGGGCTGGGCGAAGCAAACGCAGATGACGCCTCTAAACCTGTTGATCCTGCGCATCGTCATGCTGACCGTGGGGCGATTCTTTCCCGATTTGATTCGTCGCCTGCTGCAGCGAGTGTTGATTGTGGGTAAAGCTCCCGCTCCCTTCCAGTTTGTGCGGCACTTGAGCTGGGAGGATGGGCAATGGCAGGTGACGGATGAGCTCCATGCCCAGAGCTGGGAGGCGGTGCATGCAGTGGCAATCGGCGGCGATCAAACGTCCATTTACGTGGTCATGAGTCGCACCTTTCAGGCTGGTCAGCTCCAGCCTTGGCTAGACCTGACCCCACAGGTACGCACCCTGGAGTCAGGGAATCCCCTCATTCTAAAACGACGGTTGTAGAAGGGTGGCGTGTGACAGGTCTAGCTTAGAAAAGCCGTGTATCTACCGTACCCAGGGGCGCAAATTCAGCCTATAAAGATTGGGTACTTATCTATGATCAATCCAGTGTTTAGGATGCATGGCATGAACGTAGCCTTCAAACAATCGCGGTGGGTAGGTTCATGGTGCTATACCGTTCATCCAACATGCTGGTAGATGGCCATGGATACAGCTTTCCTGACTCAACTTCATGCCTATTGCCAAGATGATGCAGCATTTGCTGAACTCCAGCAGATTTTGGCAACCTCCGGCCCCGCTGTGCCCACGCTGCTACCGATGGGACAGCAGTCTATTCTCTTTCGCGTGATCACGAAGATTCGCGAATCTCTGGATTTAGCCACTATTTTTCAGACCACCGCCACGGAAGTGCGACAAACCCTAAACGCCGATCGGGTAGGCGTGTTTCGCTTCTATCCCAACTCAGGCTGGGATGATGGGGTTTTTGTGTCCGAAGATGTAGTGCCTCCCTATCGATCGGCGATCGCTGCCAAGGTGCATGATCACTGCTTCGGCGAAAGCTATGCCAGGCGCTACCAAAAAGGCAAGGTCTACGCCATTGATGATATTTATGCAGCCCATCTCAGTCCTTGCCACATCAGTATTTTGGAGCAGTTCCAAGTGCAGGCCAATTTGGTGGTGCCGCTGCTGCAGGGTCAGTATCTTTGGGGACTACTCTGCATTCACCAATGCGCTCGCCCACGCCTATGGCGTCCGGCAGAAATTCACTTTGCCCAGCAGGTAGCGACCCACTTGAGCGTAGCCATTCGGCAGGCAGAACTGTTAGAAACAACTCGGCAACAGGCGGAGCAACTAGCGCAGATGCTGCAGGATTTGCGCCATAGCCAGACCCAGTTAATTCAGCACGAAAAAATGTCTAGCCTAGGGCAGCTAGTGGCAGGGGTAGCCCATGAAATCAACAATCCTGTGAATTTTATTTACGGCAACCTGTCCCATGCACAGCAGTATGCTCAGGACTTAATCAACCTAATTGGTCTCTACCAACAGATCTACCCCGATCCACCGCAGTCTATCCACGATCGCATTGACGATATTGATCTAGACTTTCTGCAAATTGATATCCTATCAACCCTGAAATCGATGCAGGTGGGAGCCGATCGCATTCGGCAAATTGTTCTATCCCTTCGCAACTTTTCTCGGTTAGACGAAGCCGATATGAAACGGGCGAATCTCCATGAAGGGCTGAATAGCACCTTATTGATTCTGCATCACCAACTCAAGGCCACCACCCACCATCCAGCCATTGAGGTGGTGCGCGACTATGGAGACCTCCCGCAGGTGGACTGTTTGCCGGGGCAGCTCAACCAGGTGTTTATGAATATCTTGAGTAATGCCATTGATGCACTGCGAAGCACGGGGGCTCCAGACGAACCCTTCATCACAATCCGCACCTTCTGCACAAAGGCGATCGCTCCTCAGCCAGAAACCATCACCATTGCGATCGCCGACAATGGCCCGGGCATTCCTGCCAACATCCAGCCCCGATTGTTTGATCCCTTTTTCACCACCAAGCCCATTGGTGAAGGCACGGGTTTAGGACTGGCTATCAGCTATAGGATTGTCACGGAAAACCACCATGGCACAATTCGCTGCATCTCGCACCCTGGCCAGGGCTGTGAATTTCAAATTACCATTCCTGTAACCCAAGGGGCGATCGCTTCCGAGTAGCAAGGTCTTAGGACGTTTAGAATAGGGAACATCCCGTTTGCTGTTGTGTCCTTGAAACCCCATTATCAAATTCCTATCGAAGACTGTGGCGAACCTCTGGTGCCGCTGCCCGCCGATGAGTTTGCCTTCGAGCAACCCCACGCCTATGTCAGCTTAGGGGCACCCTATGGCGATCGCTCTCCCTTTTTTGTACGGCAGGGGGTACTCAATCGTCTGCGCACCGCCCAAGCCCAGTTGGCGACCCACCATGCTGACTGGCGGATTTTGATCTTCGACGCCTACCGACCCATTGCTGTGCAGCAGTTTATGGTGGACTATACCCTAGCGGAACTGTTGGACAAACGTCAGATTGAGGGCGATCGCTTAACGCCAGGCCAACAGCAGCAACTCCTTGATGAGGTCTATCAGTTTTGGGCTCCACCCAGCGCCGACCCGGCAACGCCACCGCCCCACAGCACAGGTGCAGCGGTGGACATTACCCTTGTGGATAGCCACGGGCGGCCCATTGACATGGGGTCACCCATTGATGAAATGTCGCCCCGATCCTACCCTGACCATTACCAAGCAGCGATCGCTACCCACCCCCAAGCAGCCCAATTCCACGCCCATCGGCTGCTGTTGCGACAGGTGATGACCAAGGCTGGATTTTGCCAACATCCCCAGGAATGGTGGCATTTTTCTTGGGGTGATCAGCGTTGGGTTTGGCAAGAGACGGTTCAACCCGCGATCGCCCGCTATGGAGGGCTTTAGGTCTGGAAAGCTGGGGTATGCCTGAGGAGATGCGCAGGTCTAGGATGCACCGCAGTAGGTATTCACCTCGTTCACGAGGGCTGTTTCTTGCCCCGTAGCCGTTTGCAAATCAGCAACAGCCTGCTGGGCAGCATCGTTATCCAGGGCACCCACGGCTGTGTAGATAGCACGGCTAGCGCGGCTGGTTTCCTCATACATGGCCACGAACCGCTGCTGATAGTCTTGCAGTTGCTCATCCGCAAATTCTAGTCCTTGCATATCGGCGACCGCCTGATCTGCCGTATCTGCAATGGTATTCAAGGCCTCTGGGTCATCCGGGCTGGCTGCGGTAGTCACCTCTTGCACAGCACTGACCGCACTATTAGCGACTTCAATCAAACGATTACACTGAGCAACTTTGCTTTCACCACAGGCAGCCAGGGTGAGGCCCAGAAGGGCGATCGCAGACATAGAGGCTCTATAGCACAATGACATGGGTGTGTTTCCCCCTAGGGTGTAGTAGTTAGAACGAATGCAGGAATATGGAAGAACTGGACACGTCGCACGGCGGCGGTTACCCGTTATGGCAGGGCATGATTGAACGATTGAGGAAACGTATCATACCGCATCACCACCACCGCTGGGTTGTTGCCCCAAAGGGTAGTGAGGAAGATGGGGTAATGGGTGCTAGTCGGCTGACATGCTAGCCCCTCCATCTATCTTGCCAAGACAGCTTGCGCACATCCTTGCCAAGATAGTACGACATTCCTGGATGGCTTGTAGCTTTCTTGCCTTGGCTAGTGATGTAGAAAGAGAGTCTTGTTTCAAAATCCGATGGGGCGAGCATAACGTCTATCTCCCCAACGTTATCCATCACCGCGATATGTTGATAGGAGCGTTGCATGGGCTTGAGTGTAGGCCTTGGGAGTATTGAAATCATCATGAACCAGGGCAGAGGGCCACTCCACCCGGTGGATCTGATCGTAGACCTGCTGCACCACGGCTCTCAGACCCAGGGTTTCGTCTCGAATCTGATGGAGATGGGGCAGGAGAGTGGCAGAGAATAGGAGGGGATGGCCGAGTTTGCCCTGGTATATTGGGGCGACAATAGGCGCGGCGTGCCGCTTATACGCGTTGAGCAGCGCCACATATAGGTCTGCGGGGCGGGGTTGATCGATGGCGCAGAGAACCAGAGCAGTGACATCCGTGGGAAGGTGGGCCAGGCCGCTGAGAATGGAGCTTACCTTACCCTGTTCGGGATGGGGATTAATCACAATCTGGGTGTTGGGAGCGCAGTCTACTTGGCGGTGGGCATTGTGGGAGCCAAGCACCACGATGGGGATGAGGCCGGCCTGGTGCATCTGTTCGGTTTGGTAGGTAAGCAGAGAGGGGCGATCGCCCCAAGGCAGGGTAGTCTTACAGCGGCCCATGCGGTGGGAGGCACCGGCGGCGAGGAGGAGGGCGGCATAGGTCATGGGACGGAAGGTTTACAACGACGAATTTGGATGAGCTGGGCACAGATGCTGACGGCAATTTCCTCGGGGGTGAGTGCGCCGATGTCGAGACCGATGGGGGCATGGATCGACGAGAGGCGATCGCCCTCTACGCCGTCCTGTTCCAATTGCTTAAAAACTCGATGGATGCGGGCTCGACTGCCAATCATGCCGATATATCGGGGGTTAGGCGCTTGGAGGAGCGATCGCAGGGCCGTGAGGTCGTGGTGGTAGCTGCGGGTGACCAGAGCAATGTAGCTGGCGGGAGGTAGGGTGGGGAGGTGCTCGGTGGCGATGACTCCGGGGGGCAGGGTTGGCCACAAGTCTGGGCGATCGTCTTGGATCCAGACCTGAAAGTCAATGACCTGGGCTAGACGAGCGAGGGACAAGCCCACGTGCCCAGCTCCCACAATCAGCAGGGTGGGACTGGGATGCAGGACATGGAAGAACTGCTGACCATCGGGGGCGATCGCACTTTGGTTGAGAAGAGTGATCGATAGGGTCGGCAATGTGTCGGAGAGAGGGATCGTCAAGGTCACGGCATGGCCGGCGCTGAGCTGGGTGATCAGGATCTGCAGGAGGGCGATCGCCTCGTCCCCCACCCACGGGGCGACCCACACCTGCATCTGGCCACCACAGACCCCATGGCGGCCGGGCTGGGCCGTGGCCGCCAGGTCAATGGTCACTCGCTGGGGGATTCCCTGACAGAGCACGTCACGGCCCGCCTCAATCACCGCTGCCTCCCCCGCCCCGCCACCGATGGTATTCCAGGTGCGATCGCCTGTGATCGCCATCATGGCCCCCACCTCCCGAGGCACCGATCTTTGGGTGTGGATCACGGTCGCGATCGCCACCGGTTCCTGGCACAAGACATCCAGCACCTGGCGATAAAACTCAAGGGTCATGACGTTCGTGCAAAGCCCGCCACACCCGTTCCGGGGTCATGGGCAGTTGGTAGAGACGCACGCCGGTGGCATTAGCGATGGCATTGGCGACGGCGGGAGCGGTGCAGTTGGTGCCAATTTCGCCGATGCCCTTGGCTCCGAGGGGGCCGTGGGGGTCGGGCTGTTCGATGAATTCAATCTCAATCGGGGGGATCTCTTTAGCCAGAGGCAGGCGGTAGGTGCGAAACAGGGGATTGACCGTCTGCCCCTGACTATCGCGAATTAGCTCTTCCTGGAGGGCATAGCCCAGCCCCATGACCGTGCCGCCAATGGCCTGGCCTTCGCAGATCCGTGGGTTGATGGCTTTACCAATGTCGAGCACCTGCACACAGCGCAGCACCGTGACCCGACCGGTGTCCAGATCCACCTCAACTTCCACGCCCTGTACGGCGAAGGTGAGAGTGGAGGCATCGGCGGCGTAGGATTGTTCCACGGTCAGGATTTCGCCGGTGGCCAGCACTTTCTCGGCTAGGGTGGTCAGGGGCAGGGATGTCGGCCCCATCACCTGGGTGGAGGCAAGGGATAGATCGGTGGACGATAGGTTCAAGAGCTGGCTGGCCTGGTGCAGCAGCAGCGATCGCAGCTCCTGGGCGGCGCGCAGGCAGGCGGTTCCGGAAATATACAGCGTGGCAGAGGCGTAGGAGCCAGCATCAAAGGGCGTTTGTTGGGTATCGGCGGCAATTAGATCAATGGCCTCGACGGTGGTGCTCAACTGATCGGCAATGATCTGGCGCAGGGTAGTGTCGGAGCCGGTACCCACGTCCACGGCACCGGTGCGCAGTTCGTAGCGGCCATCAGGCTTCAGCCGTAGGCTTACCCGGGCCTCGTGAATTTTGGCTAACCCGCTGCCCTGCATGGCGATCGCATACCCCACCCCCCGCCGCCGCGATCCCTCGACCACCGGCGCAGAATTGCCCAAGCGCTGCTGTACCCGGGCCACGGCTTCCTCTAGACCATAGCTGCCAATCAGGTGGAAATGGTGGTCGCTGCCCAGCAGAATTTCTCCTTGGGGGGTGATCACTTGGCGTCGTCGCAGGGCAAGGGAGTCTAAACCCAAAATGGCGGCCATTTCATCCAGATGACACTCGACCGCGAAGACCCCCTGGGTGGCCCCATAGCCGCGAAAGGCTCCAGCGGGCATGGTGGTGGTGTAGACCGATCGCCCCACAAACCGCTGATGGGCGCAGCGATATAGCCCCAGGGGCATACTGCCGGTGAGAAAGACCACCTGGGTGCCGTGGTTGCCGTAGGCTCCGGTGTTGGCGATCGCCCCCATCTCCATGGCAGTAATGGTGCCGTCGCGGGTCATGCCAATTTTGAGAGTGATGTGGGTAGCGTGGCGGCTGGTGGTGGCGGTGAATTCTTCTTGGCGAGTAAACTGCCAGCGCACGGGGCGACCGGTTTTCAGCGTGGCCCAGACGCAGAGGTCTTCGGTGAGAATTTCCTGCTTATTGCCAAAGCCGCCGCCAATTTTGGACTTAAAGACCCGAATTCGATCCGAGGGCAGGTCAAAGAGTTCCGACAGGATGCGCTGGCAGTGGAAGGGAACCTGGGTACTGGAGCGCACGGTCAGGGTGCCGTCGTCTTCTAGCCAAGTGAGGCTGACGTGGGGTTCTAGGTGGGCATGCTGCACGGCGGGAAGCTGGTAGGTACGTTCCAGCACCAGATCAGCGGCGGCAAACCCAGCGGCCACGTCCCCTTTTTCCAGGCGCACCTCCCCGGCAATATTATGGGCCGCGTCGTGGATTTGGAACGACTCCGGCTCATCGTGGATCACGGGCGGGGCCGGCGGGGACGATCGATCGGGCAGCATCTCCAGGGCGCGATCGCCCATGGACAGCAAGGGGTCAAGCACAGGAGGCAAGACCTCGTAGTCTACGTCGATTAACCCACAGGCCTGAAGCGCGATTGCCTCGGTTTCAGCCACCACTGCCGCCACGCGATCACCCACAAACCGCACTTTGTTGTCTAACAGATAATGATCATGGGGATCGGGCACCGGCGCACCATGGCCAGCGGTGGAGTAGGGGCGGCGTTCCGCGTCCTCATGGGTGAGCACCAGCACCACGCCGGGCAGAGCCTTGGCTTTCTG
>DATNRH010000856.1 GCA_036703605.1 Candidatus Obscuribacterales bacterium
TATTTGGTACAGTCCAAGAGCTCCTTCGGTTCTATGGCAAAGTTCTCAAGATTCCGGCATGAGTTATTCCACCTTACGACGTAGATTCACCTACAAAGGCCACATGCACCTGCATCCATCCCTAGTGTGAGTAGTCAAAAGAAATCCCCTCAGCCTGCAGTCAAGCCAGTTCCCGTACCCACAGCCCAGCCGGGTGCACCCAAGATGGTGAGGCCCAAAGCCCCACCCCCTAAACGCTCGCCAAAGTCCGAACCCCACGCCCAAGCCCAGCCCCAGCCCCAACGCCAATCTGCAGCTTCATCGCAACCCAAAGGGCATTCGCAGCCCCAGCCTATTCCTCAGTCACAGCAACCCACACACGCACAATCCCAGCCCCTACCCATTTCCATGCCCGGTTCGCCAGCAGGAGGCTTTGTGCCAGCCTCGCCAAGTGCATGGTCAACGGGGACCCCTCCTTCAAGGCCTCGCAAAGGCTCAGGGCTGCTTCCATCACGAGTTGTGAAAGTCAATGTGCCTCCTGAGTCCCACAACTTCTTCAAGGTCCACAATGGAATGCGGGCCGATGAACTGCTGAAACGAATATGCGATAAGCGTGGAATCCTTACTGACTTTTGCTCTCTTGCCATCACAGGTACAAGTACGCCGGTCGACCCCAACATGCGCCTCTGGGACCTCCCGCCCAACTCCACCTTTGACTTGGTCTTCGAAGTCCCGCTTGAGGAGCAAGTAATGCTGCGAAAGCTGAAGCAGGGCGAGGAAAGCGCTGTCTTGGAACTCCATGAACATGCTCAGCGCCAAGTAGCGCAGCAGAACTCTAGTGCCCTGTACCCCCAGCCTGCATTGGATCTTATCGATCCGGCGCCTCCCGACGACTCCTTTGATGTTGTGGATGATTTAGAAACTGCCTTCGAGCTTATGTTGGAACGCGGAGAAGAGCCCACTATGCAGAAAGCGCTCAAGATTTTGACTGATGAGAAAGTGGCTGCGGAGATGGAGGCAAAAAACCCCGAGGAAGCTGCTTTAGATCAAATGGTGGCGGACTGGGAGGAAGACACGCCTTCTGAGGAAGGTGGCCTGCGGAAGAGCCTCGATAGGCATATGCAAGCCGTCGATATCATGAACTCTTTGCTCGCTGTGGACAACATTGAGGATGCCATCAATGACTGGGTGAGCCAGGATGACTCTCTTCAAGCGTTCGAGGATATTCTCAAAGCGGAGTCCTTCCGCGTTCGCCAGAAGCGAACACGAGGAAGTAAGGGCTTTCTATCTGACACTAGATACAAATTTCGAGATTCTATCTAATTCAGGAAATTGGTCCCAGTAGCCATTGCAACAGTGACACTCGCATCTGCACCCTAGATATTTAACTTTCGTTTATTCTGCACAAGCCCATACATAAAAGAGGGTCCGGTATCGCTCAGTAGGACCTATCAGGGAAGGGCAACGAACAACGCAATGTTGAATCTCCTCGCATGGCATGGTTGACTAGTCCAGTTTGTATGCGTTTTCAATGTCTTCTGTCATTGGGAGGCGTTGTCTTAGTTGCTTGAACACACGATAGAAGACGAATGCGTGGAGGCCCTGGATGTTAGAGCGTAGGAAAATGCAAGAGGGCCTCTTCTCTCGCTTATCATCCGAAGATTGGTTTTCACACAAACTTCACAAAATGCCACACTTGGACTACAGCTCAACTTCACTGCTGGGAGGATAGCGCCCTACAAGAAGTCCAAAAAGGAGCCAAACAGGCCATGAAAGGCGTGCCCCTGGAGGGGCCCAGTGACTCAGAGGGAACTCATCTTCGCCCCCAGTGCAATCTACAATGTCAACCCAAGAGGGCAAGGTATTTGTGGAAGGAGTCATGGGGAAGTGTTTTTAGCCTAATTATGGCACTAACTAAACTACACACATTCTCGAAAAAAGGGAAGAGGGGGGAGAGGGGGAGGGAGGGAGGATGAGAGAAGGTGAGGAGGAGGCTGGAGGTGGGGAGGCTACCATCTATGCCATCTCTGATCATGGACCCAGGTATACGGGAGTGGTTGTTATGCTTAGCTCCGCTAAGACAGAAGAAGAAAGAGTCCAAGCAAGCATTCGTTCCTTAGTGTGAGATGTTGGAGAAAGAGTTTCTCCCTGCCCTGCCTCCAAACTGAGCTTTTGTTCAT
>DATNRH010000857.1 GCA_036703605.1 Candidatus Obscuribacterales bacterium
CGGATTTGAGACAGTGAAGGTGGGGAATCAACTATCCGTCCGGCAACGCCACTCGCAGGAATCAATCGCTGAAGCGATCAAAGTCCCCTTGAAAATCGAAACCGTCTCTCTGTCGAAGGATTTTATGAGGACCATGCCGGACTCGCTCGTCGTGCCACCACGCGACGGTCAGATCCATGTACTAACCCCTTTGGAGGAGACCGATCCAAAGGAAAGGAAACATGCTCCGACCGGCTACAAAATTGTTAGACCTGGCACTGTGTTTCACGGTCCTCTCACCTACTCCTTCAAGGAAGACCAGATTTATGATGCTCCATATAGCCGGTTCCGTTTCACCTGGAAAGAGCGAGCGATTCAACCCAGAGGAACCTCCGTTGAGCATGTTAGCAGAAGGGAGGTCTCCCGCCTTCTCTTCGACCACCTAAAGCAAATCAAACAGACACACTTGCATATGATCCAAGGTCATATCGAAAAAAGGCGACTCGCGTTGGAGAATATCCAGCTCCGTCGCGCGATCGAACAGGAATATAGCTTCGCCGGCATTGTGGGGACCAGCGAGAAGGTTCAGGAGCTCCTTGCGTTGGTGCGGTCTATCGCAGCAACGGATGTAAGTGTGCTCATTCAGGGCGAAACCGGGACCGGAAAAGAGCTCATCGCCAAAGCGATTCATTACAATAGTCCGCGACGGTCAAACCGTTTTGTGGCCGTGAACTGTGGATCGCTCACCGAGACTCTCTTGGAAAGCGAACTCTTCGGCCATGAAAAAGGGGCCTTTACCGGTGCCATCACCCAACGAAAGGGGATCTTTGAGTTCGCTGATGGAGGGACTCTTTTTCTCGACGAGATTGGAGAGATTCCGCCGAGCACCCAGGTCAAGCTGCTGCGGGTGTTACAGGAAGGCGAATTCCACCGCGTGGGGGGGAGAGACGTCATCAAAGTAAATGTTCGCATCGTGGCCGCCACCAATCAAAATCTAGAGGAACTCATTGCTCAAGGTCGCTTCAGACAAGACCTGTACTATCGGCTCAATGTCGTGCCAATTGGGGTCCCCCCACTGCGCGAGCGCATCGAGGACATCCCGCTCCTCGTTTCCCACTTTATTGAAAAACGCAACCCGCAACTCAATCAACGCATCAGTGGTATGAGTCCCGAGACGATGGCCTTGATTATGGCTCACAGCTGGCCAGGGAATGTCCGGGAGCTGGAAAATGTGATTCAGCGGATGATGGTGGTAGCCAAAGGCGAAATCCTCGATGTGCATGACCTTCCCCCTGAGATGCGGGGCAAGGAAAGCCCACGTCGGGAGAAGGCGAAAGATTTGAAGGGTGTTGCACGAGAATCGGCTGGGATGGTGGAGCAACGCGCCATTCTCGATGCCCTGGCCAAATCGGGAGGGAATGTGACTCAGGCCGCTCGAGCCCTGGGCATCAGCCGCGTCACCCTCCAGAAGAAGATGAAAGTATATAATCTCCGGGCCCCATCAAGCTGAGACCTGCTAAGGTCATTTAGCAGTTCTCTCCCGTACTGCTAACGCGTCTTAGCGCTTTGGGTCATCTCCTCAAATGGCCAAGCCATCCCGATTAAGACCCTCATCTTTTAAAATCAGGCACTTCAGGCATTCCCGCCTGCACCCTTGCTTCCCATCCATCCCCTGGCACTCCGTTTGCGTCAGTAGAATCTGCCAGCGCCATTGAATCTGTCTTAGAGGGAGGAGGTAGTGAAATGGGTAAGTACGTCAACGAACAAGGGGTGTGCGTCTACAGTGGATTCTGGTGGAAGTTGGCCCTGCCGGAAGTGGTCCTGCCTGTTCACCTGGCTGTATCTCTAGGTGCGCTCGCTTGGGCTGCCTCACGCCCAAGCGGCTGGGTCGCAATCGTCGTTAGCGTTCCGTTAGGGTTCTTCATTTGGACCCTGTTCGAGTACGCCTTCCACCGATGGCTGCTGCACCACAAACGGTACCCCGTGCTTCGCAAGATCTTCTGGAACGGGCTCCACCGGGAACATCACATGTACCGGCAGATGCTGGATCCCGAGCACCGGACGATTCACCTGGCCATTTCACTGCCCATTGTCCTGATGCTGGTCGGCGTGGTAGGCCTGGCGACCACCTCAGGGTGGGGATTAGCGATCCTGGGAGGATGGCTCCTGAGCTACTGCATCTACGAGACGTCCCACTGGTTGTATCACATTTGCGATCCAGAAAAAGGCCTTGGAAAGTTCCTATGGATTCACGGGGTGGGGCACGCGCATACCGTTCACCATTTCCACCACGCGGGCAAGAATTACGGCTTCATTACCGTCTTTTGGGACAGGGTGTTCGGCACATACCTGCCCATCAAGCAGACCCGGGCCACGGAAGGCTACGGGGTGCGGGAAGGTCACCCGGCGGCAGCAAACCACGATGAGAAATCTCGGTACATGACGGAAAGGGTAATATCACCATGATGGCTTCCCTGGCAGGTTTCCTCATGGGTTTTATCGGTTCCATGCCGGTCGCAGGCCCTACTTCCCTTTTGGTATTCCATCGCGGGATGCTTGCCCGCTACCGGGACGGATGGGCGATCGGCCTCGGGGGCAGCCTCGTCGAGGGCATCTACTGTGCCATAGCGGTCTATGCTTTTAACATCCTGCGTGATCATTTCACAATAGTCACACCGCTGATAAGAGCAGTAAGTATCCTCCTGCTCCTTGCGCTAGGACTTTATTTCATTTTCGCTTCCCACAAGAAGTCCCAAAGGCCCGCGATCGCAGAGTCATCAGCGACCAATTGCGGGCGCCAGTTTTGGATTGGCCTCAGCATTGCGGCCCTCAATCCAACCCCGATCTTCACCTGGTCGGCTTCCGTGGCCACTGTTTTCCCGATTATCAACCTCACCCTGCAAGGACATGAAGGGATGGTTTTTGCCGCCAGCGCGGTAATTGGCATCGTTGCCTGGTTCAGCATCCTGCTTGCCATGCTGCGCCGTTTCAGTAGCCACTTCCCGCTTTCGCTGCTCCCTAAAGCAATTACAGCCATCGGCGTGATCCTAGTCGTTGTTTCTATCAGTTTGGTCGGATCGACCGTGTACGGATCAGTCCAATTCTCACCGTAGATTGTGAGGTGTGCCATGCATGAGCAATCCCACACGAGAGCCTGGTTCTTAAATTTTCTGCCAATTTGGTATGTCACCCACAAGTTGAAACAGCGCAAGAAGTCGGAAAATTGGGATGATGACCAATATTACAAGCAAATGTATGCGATTCCCATCCTCACTCATGACAATGTTGGGGACAAGTTGGCTAGCCTTAGAGATGCGATCACTAATGAAATAGCAAAAGATTGCACCTCCTCCCGCATCGTTGATCTCGCCACTGGCCGCGGATACCAAGCAAGACATATCTGGTATCGCGGCTACAAGAATGTGCATGCTTCCGACGTGCAGGTAGGCAGAG
>DATNRH010000858.1 GCA_036703605.1 Candidatus Obscuribacterales bacterium
TAGCAAGATCAGCAGTCAAATAGGTGCTAACCCACTCGCCCGTGTGCTTGCCAGAATGACCGGCGTTGACGGCGGTGAGCTTGTGGCCTTTTGCCAGTCCACGATTCAGTACTGCGGTGTGGATCAGGTAGCTGCCTGTGGCGTGTGTCGCGCCTCCCTCGGTCGTGGAATCTCCCGAGAACAGCATAGCCGCACTAGTGCCGGCAAGTAGTTTGGTGTGGAAGGCGTATAGGTACTCCTGCCCGAACACCCGCTGGCCATAGTCGGCATCGCTGTTGAGCTGTTGAGTACCGCCAGTGATAGCTTTAAGTACGCGGCCGGGGCCTGTCAGAGGTACTCCGTAGTTGTTACTTAAGGAAGTGACCAGTGAGTCTCCCGTCAGCCATACCTCTGGAGCTGCTGAGATAGCGGCGGCTAGCTCTGCGGTGTCATCGGCCACCCCATCAGTAGCAGCTGCGTAATCCTTGACACTTACCATATCACTGAGCTTACTAACTAAAGGACGTGGTGAGGCCCCGGCAGACTCCGAAGTGAACATAGGAGATGTAGTGATCCTAGCTGATAGCTGGTCTGCGGTGACTGCTACGGTAGTGCCCCCCTGAACCACAGGCAACAGTTCACCTCCGGACAGAGTGGCGGCAAGAGGTAACTGTGAAATCTTTTTATTAGCCATATTAGCTCCCTAAAATGCTTAGACCGTCTTCGGTCCCTATGTTGAAGAGGGAGTCCTCTGTGATGAGAAAGTACCCCTTAATATTGTAATCTCCTACTAGATCGTCGAACCTTTTAATGGTAGTTGACCAAGCAGCTATAGTATTGCCTAGCCCACGAACGTACACCTTGTTGCCTACTATGTCTGTAATCTCTACCCACTGCGTTCCTGCCGGGCCTAGCTGGTATTCCCAGCTGACTTCTATAGGGATAGCATCGTCGCCCCTGTATACTGTAGTAGTCATAAGTGCTCCTCGTGGTGCGGGTCTTTGTCTGGTTCGGTTGGGGAGCCGGAGGCTCCGCTCTTTTGATTGTGCTTACTTCGACAGCCTTATTCAGGATTAGTTCAAT
>DATNRH010000859.1 GCA_036703605.1 Candidatus Obscuribacterales bacterium
TTCAGTATTGAGTCAGGGGAAGCGGCTGGTTTCGACCTCCTCTCGCAACAGGAGCGCCCCACAGCTATTTTTGCTGTCAATGATAATCTTGCCATCGGCGTTATGGCAGCTGCACACCGTCTAGGAATCATGGTTGGGCAATCGCTGTCTCTTGTCGGTTATAACGACACGCCCCTAGCAAGCCGTCTACCTGTCCCTTTGACCTCTGTGCATATCCCATTCGATGTTATCGCTCAACAAGCAATTGAGCTTTTATTTAAAGACAACCTTGAACAAGGTTTGTGTATCAAGCGTGTTATGCCCAGCTTGATTCCAAGAGATTCATCAGTTAGGTATCGGTGAGATAGAGAAGATTCCTAACTATGGAGCATCATGATGTAAATAAATGCAGGGTCATCAGATGATCAATTGGCACGGATGAAAACAGCCCCGTAGTGGTAGGGAGGTAGCTCGACCAGCCTCTCCAGCCTGAAGCCAGCAGGCTCGACCACCATCCGGGTTTGTTCCGCCGACATGCGCATTGCGATCTTGGGGCCTCGCGGCTGCCCGAGGACAGTCGTCTGTTCCCGTGGCAGGGGATGCCAATTGACGATAGCAAAGCGGCCGTTTGGCTTCAGGACCTTAGCGATTTCCCGGGCCAGGGCTGTCTTGTCCGGTACGCCGTGAAAGGTGTTGGCGATCAGCACATAGTCCACCGATGGATCCAGAAGACGACTGAGTGCCACTGCGTCCCCCAGTAGCCAGCTGCAATTCAACATCCCTTCGCACGCCGCTTGCGCCTGCTCGAGCATGACTGGGTCGAGGTCGAGGCCTATGACGCGCCCCGCGCCCACCTGCCGGGCGATGGCGGCGGTGAAATAACCATCGCCGCAGCCCAGATCGACAACTTTCATCCCCGGCTCGATGCGCAAGGCCTTGATGACCCTGTCGGGGTCAGGCCATAGAGAATGCCACCAGTCCTTGTCCGGCATGGCAGTGGCAGGAAACATGGAGTCCTGTACCGTCATTCGAGACCCTTCTTTACCCGCTGGAACTCCTACCGGCCGATCTTGCCTCGTGCCAATCGCCGGTTCAGGACTACCTTTACGCATCCATTCCCGAGGCGCGTCCCGCGTCCTCTACTTTTGCCAGCCAGCGCCGCGAAAGGGGAAGAGGAGCATATGACAGGGAAGATCGATGGAAATCTCCGTATCAGGGTAAACCATTACCACACCCCATGCCGCCAAGTTGGGGACCTCCCTGCTTGTTACCCATGCAGGACGGCGCTCAACCGGTGGGCAGGTCGGATTCACTGCGTCGGACAAAAGGACCCAGTCTAATTATCCTTATGAACTGAGCAGCGGCAGTTGCAATGAGAACCATGTTCAAGCTCTTGAGCGGCGCCCTACGAGTGCGTCCAAGGTCGAGTAGATGTGAGTTACTCCAACGCGCGTGCAGCTCCATCTGTTCTTTTCCACCGGCACACGAGATGAAAGCAAGAATGTCGTTGCGTTTCTATTAGTCGTTAATTATCATGCAGTATGTAAATTCACCTGTTAGAGACCTATTCTATGTCAAGCCTTCTGACCACCTATGCCCAGCAAGAGCAACAGATGAAGGAGCTTGCTGAGCAGCTTGAGAAAATGAAATCCGATCCCCGCCTCCAGGCTGAGATTGAGTTCAAGGAAAAGCTCGAGTCGCTGATGAAGGAGTATGGCAAGAGCGCCTCTGAAGTGTTGGACCTTTTAGATCCTCAGCGAGCGCGTTCAGCATCCCAGCCGACCACACAGCGTCGTAAGCGCAAGCTGAAGATCTATAAAAATCCCAACACCGGTGAGGTTGTCGAGACCCGTGGTGGTAACCAGAAGACCCTTAAGGCCTGGAAGGACGAGCACGGTGACGAAACCGTCGAGTCCTGGCTGGTTCGCACCGAGGAATGATGCAGCTGTATCCGCTGACACAGCTTGATCCTGGAGTCCCATACCGCGATAAGCGGTATGGGATTTTTTTCGGTGTGATGGTGGCTAGGTTACTGCTGTATCTCCAACCTGCATTTTTTTATCTGAAATTCATTATAATAATGAAGGCGGTTTATACCGCCTTCGACAGAGCCTTAGTTATGTAAACAGTCGCTGTTGGGCCTCTGTTTCTGGAGATTGGGAGGGGTAAAAGACTTTACTGTTTTCTCCGTTTTCTTCAATTGGTTCAATGCTTTGACTTGCTGGTATCATCCTCAATGCCTCTTCAAGACGAGCCTTTATGGCAGCTTGAAGCTTATCCTTTTCGCCGAGCGCGTCAGTGAACCAGTCGGTCGACCAGATGCGGTGCAGGTGCCACCCCTTGCCCTCTAGAATTTCCTGGCGGAGTCTATCTCGATCACGGGCAGAGCGTGATGAATGGTAGGTTGCCCCATCACACTCTACTCCCAGCAGGAAGCCGTAAGGGTAATCGGGATGACGCACCCCGATGTCGATAAAGAAGCCCTGCACCCCAACTTGAGGCACAGCTTCAAAGCCCATTCCCTCAATCACTTGGATCACATGACGCTCGAAGTCTGAATCAGGCTCCGCGCCCGTGGCTACCCCGCTGTCCAGCTGCCCTGTGGCGGAGTATTCCAGCCATTGCTTGAGCATGTGCGCCCCCGGGCTTTTATCCTCATCAGCCCGGATATCGCTGGGCTTCATTGAGGTGAAGGTAATGACCTGCTCCTTAGCGCGCGAAAACAGAACGTTCAGTCGGCGCTTGCCGGCCATCCCGCTCAGTGGACCGAAGCGATTATAGACAGTGCCGGAGTCCGGGTCCGGACCAAAAACGGTACCGATGAATATCACGTCACGCTCATCGCCCTGGACATTCTCGAGATTCTTGATGAAGAAGCCCTCCAAGCCATGGCGTGTTTCTTCCCAACGCTTCTCGAAGTTCTGGGCAACCGTGGAGGTCTG
>DATNRH010000860.1 GCA_036703605.1 Candidatus Obscuribacterales bacterium
GCAGCAAAACAAAGTAATGACAGTGAACAACGGGCGATCGCTGCAATTTCCGATCAATCCGCCCGTTGCGCTGCTCCATGCGGCTGGGGTTCCAGGGCACATCGAAGTGAAATAGGTCGGCGCAGAAGTTCTGCAGGTTCACCCCCTCCCGCGCTGCATCAGTGGCAATCAAAATCCGTAGGGGGTTGTGGGCCGGGTCGGCGTTAAAGGCGGCTTTGATGTCCTCACGGCGATCGTCCCCCATGCCGCCGTGGAAGGTACCAATGCGATCGTCCTCGCGATCGCTGCCCGCGATGATCGCATTGATCTGCTGTTCTAGGTAGCGCTTGGTGTCGGCGTATTCCGTAAAGATCAGCACCCGCCGATTCAGCCACTTGGCCCTGGGCTGCCCCAGGTCAGGGCAGAGGTTTTGGCGCAGCCATGCCTCCAACGCCCCAATGCGGCTGTCAGGCTGTCGTCGGGCCTGCTCCGCCAGTTGGGTCATGTCTTCAAGAAGGGCCAGTTCCTCCTCAGAAATGGCCTCCCCGGCGGCGTAGGTGGCCTTCTCCATCTGCTGGTCTTCCTCCAACCGCACCTCGTCCTCTTGCAGGTCGGCCCGGTCATCGTCAGACCCCGGACTCTCCATCAAGAGGGATAGGCTTCCCTGGGTTGTGGTCTGCTGGTGCTGAGCCTGCCGCTCAATGGCTCGACGGTGGACGCTGAGGGTGCGGGCAAAGGCTTCGATGGACGACAGCAGCCGCTTTTGCAGATTGGTGAGTACCAGCATGGCGGTCGTTTGGGTCGAGCGGGGAGCATCTTTCAGGCGCTGCTCTCGCTGCTTGCGGTAGGCTTGCAGCAGCCGAGCTAACTTCAGCTCTGGAGCGTCCTCCGGTAGCCCGTCAATCACTATTGGCACAATCTCCCGCTTGGGGAAGTCGGGTTCATTGATCTCTCGCAAATCCTGTTTTAGCCGCCGCACCATCACCGCATCCAGCAGTTTTTTGCTGCGCACCGGCACCCCGCGACAAAACCGCTGAGGGTCGAGGATTTCCAACAGTGCCGCAAAGCTATTGGAGTGACCATTGTGGGGCGTGGCTGACAAAAATAGCCGATGCTCAAACCGGGGTGCCAAGTCTCGCACCGTCCGCGTCAGTTGCGAGTCAATGGCATATCGGGAGGCACTGGCCGGAGCGGCGTTGTGGGCTTCATCTAAAATTAGCATCGACCCGGCAGAGAATTCGCCTAGCCAATCCCGTAGGGGAGCCGCATAGGTTTCATCCCGCAGCAGGGAGTGGGAAATAATAAAGCGGGTATGGGTTTTCCAGGGGTTGATGCCGTAGCCCCGCTGCCGTCGTTTCATCGCCATGAAGTCGCGATCGAACACAATGAACGTGAGACCAAAGCGGCTCTCCATCTCCTCCTGCCACTGGCGCACCACCGACGGCGGGCAGGAAATCACCACCCGCTTAATCTTTTGCCGCATCAGCATCTCACGCAGGATCAGCCCGGCTTCAATAGTTTTGCCCAAGCCCACATCGTCGGCAATAAATAGGTTGACCCTGGGCATCCGCAGAGCCTTGCGCAACGGCTCTAGCTGATAGGCTTTGACCTCAATCCCTGCTCGGTAGGGGGCCTGAAATAGTTTCGGCTCTGTAGATGTGACGCAGTTCCACCGCAAAGCGTGGAAGTAGGCGGAAAAGTAGCGCGGGTCATCAAAGCCTTTGTGGGCCACCGCCTCCCAAGAGGAGGTTTCGAGCACCTGAGCATCGATTTCCCGTTCCCAAAATACCTCTAGCTCTTCTCCCTGGGCATCGTCTTCCAGGCAGGCTAAGCGCACCAGGGTGTCGCCCTGAGCCTGCGGGGCGGGGGTGACATCTTCGACCAAAAACTGCCGCGATCGCACATGGACGATCTGACCGGGGCTAAGGGCAGTGCCGCTATCTATACTTGCCAATGCCAACGTCTCCAAATCACTGCTAAAAACCACGCCTAGATGCCGTCACTCATCCATGGCTACGTTTCTAAGATGCCCACTATTGGCTCCCAACCTTAGGTCATCACCTCTGCGATCGCCTTCAAAGCGTTATGAAACACAACGTTTCAAGAAGCTCCAGCGCGCATCATTACTAGTTCCCCTCCATTGCGGATCGGCCCAGTACCCTCTGGCACATGGAAATCGAGCGTTGCATCTGCCTCCGGTGCCCCTTTTGTCTCACCTACCAAGATGCTGCCGGTCGCCTGGGGAACTTTACCATCCGCCATGCCAAAATCATCACCTACGAAGACCGCCCATACCTGGAATGCTGGTGTTAACGTGAGTTCGACAGTTAAAAAGCATCTTGGGACAGGGCTTTCAGCTCATCATTGGGGGATGCGCATTCTCATAGGCTGCGATGGCATCGCGAAGGAAGCGATCGCACAACCACTGCGCCACGTTGTCAAAATTCCGGTCAGCATCCAAAAACAGCACACCTACCACGGCTTCAAACATTTCGCCCCAGATACGAGGCTCATTCTTAGGAAGTTTGCGATTTTTGCGGTTCCAAGAAGAGCTGTAGTCGGGTAAACCTAACTTTATTGCGAAATGAGTAAGTCCATGTTTATTGACAAGGGCCTGCCGCCAATCATCAAAATCAGCTTTGGTGAGATCATGACCTGTACTGTAAAGAAAATCAGCAAGAACTGAGTCTATTAGAGCATCACCAAGATAAGCGAGGCGGCGATATTCACGCTCGCGCTGTTCTTGTTCTAGCTTAGAAAAATCCATTTCATTGAGGGTGCAGGGGTCGGTAAGGGCGATTTCAAGCAGGTCGTCACTGTGGAAATCAGGAAAGGCGATGGCCCTTAAGGGCCGGTCTTTGACCATCGCACGCTTAGCCGCTTCAAGTTTGATAGATAGATAGCTCATAACCCATTACCGATAAATGCGTATTTGCGGAATAACGACATACCAATCTTCTAAAATTTCATCAGAGTCCTCTGCTGTCTTGACGTGACGGTAGATGTAGCGAATGGTTACTTCCCTAGACTGAAAGCGAAATTTGCCAGGTTCTAGCCCCTTCCCGCTAAGGGACTGATTACACTTCTTGGAGAATGCCCCAATCTCGATCTGCTTCTCGTTGAAGATTGACCAACCGTTACCCCAGGAGTTGGGCCGTAAGTAGAGCGGATCTCCTTCCCGCATGGTTTTAATGGCATCTTGGTTACGTTGAGCCGCCCGAGCGCCCAAATTAACATCACCTGGATTGAAATCAAAGTAATTAACCCGTTTAGGCAGCTCAACTGAGTCTAAAAGCTCAGTCATGGGATCAAGTTGAGTTTCCTGCAAAAACTGGGTGGATTGGGCACCGCACAAAACCAATTCTTTCTTAGCGCGGGTTGTGGCGACATAAAATAACCGCCTTTCATCCTCAATCCGATGCTCAGCCTCAGAGAATTTATCCGTTAGTAAGATAACCTTTGAAAATTCCAATCCCTTAGCCCCGTGGCAACTGGTGACCAAAATGGCATCTTCATCGGTGAGGGAATTGTTGGGGCTTTCGCTAAATTCATAGATAGATGTGGCGATTTCCTCGGTAGTGATAGGCGTTGCCAGATCTGCGGAACCGTACCCGCGCTCTTTATCTAGATCATCGGCTATTTTCAATAGGGTTTTAACGGTGGGCTCTGTTAGGCTTCGCCCCTTGCGCTCAAAGAACGTCTGAAACCGTTGCCGCACCGACTCAGTCTCAGTCAGGGTTAGGGTTGGGTTTGCTTGCAGTTGCTTCAAAAGCTGATGGGTCACCGAATGGCGAATCAGCTTAACGTCTCGCCCCTTTAGGGCATAGGTAGGAATGCCCGCTAACCGCTCCAGCAGGGCTCTGATTTCGCTGAGCTGATCCCATTCCTTAGCTAAGATAGCAATTTCGTTTGGCAGTGTGCCCTGGTCTAGCCACTGGCGCACCTGCTTGGTGACCCAAATTGCCTGGGCTGTTAGCGTAGCAAATAGCCGCGCTTTCACCGGCTCTCCTACTTGCCCAATTCTGGCGCTATCGATACAGACCTGCTCTTCGAGCGTTTGCTTACAGCGATAGCGGTTGTTTTGAATCACCCGATTGCCTACGGCAATGATGGATTCTGTTGAGCGATAGTTCTCGGTCAGCAAAAACTGTTTAGCCTGGTATTCAGCCTTAAACTGGAGGATGAACTTGGCATCTGCTCCGCGAAAGCCATAAATATTTTGGTCGTCGTCACCAATCACACAGAGGTTAATTTGTACCGACTGGTTTTGGTTTTCTTTGTCGTCTAACCCTGAAATCAGCCGAATCAGGCGATACTCCTGTTCGGTCACATCCTGGTACTCATCCACAAAAATGTGCTCGGTGTTGCCCAAGAGTCGGATACGGCGGAGCTGGATGTCATCATCGTCTTCCTCTTGGCTCTCCAGCAGGTCGCAGGCATCCTTTAGGAGGTTGTCGAACCGTTTTTCTGCGTCCTGACGCTTGTGGGTCGGGGTAGTCGTCTCTTCGAGGGTGCGGCCTAGTAGAGCTAGGGCTAGGCCGTGGAAGGTGTAGACCCGTAGCCGAGAGGCTAGGTTGCCGATTAGATTCTGCAATCGCAGGCGCAGTTCTCGCACGGCATTGCGGTTGTAGGCCAGCACCACGATGCGATCGGGAGATACCCGCTTTACTTTAATCAGGTAAGCAATGCGGTGAACGATGGTGCGAGTCTTACCTGAGCCAGGGCCAGCAATCACCGAAATTGCGGCAGAGTCTGCTTCTACAATCGCCTTTTGGGAAGCATTGAGCGGCCCCATGATGGCATCGTAGTCGGCTTGGGTAACGGGGCGCTGAACCGATTCTCCATGCAGACTGGGGTAGGCTGCTGTGAAGTCTTCGCGGGTGAGGGTGAAGTAGTCGTCTATAAGCTGGTGACGCGCTTGGTCATCCTCTGCCAGCTCGCCATACTTGGCCATCAGGTGGGTCTTACGGGCCTGTTCTTTGTAGTGCTCTTCTAGGGTTGGGTAACGACTGTAGATAGTTTTGAGGTTGCCCCCTTTGAAGACTCTCACCTTTAGGGCCTGGTGAAACAGGGTAAGCCCATCTGTTAACCGCACAATTTCTCGCTCATGAAGCCAGATCAGCGTGCGTCGGAGCTGCTGAGCCTCTAGTTCTGTTGGGATGGAGCGTTCACGAAGTGTCTCAGGATGAGAAGCGCATACTGTCTCCAACAGCGCTTCAAAATCGCACTGCACCACTAAGCGAGCCCCGGTCTTGCTCTCTAAGGTATTGTCAATTTC
>DATNRH010000861.1 GCA_036703605.1 Candidatus Obscuribacterales bacterium
TAGGCCCGTCACCTCCGCCGATTCTCCCGTTTCCCCCACCCCAAAATGCAGAGATCCTTGGCGGCTGGACGTACTGCCCCCGGTCATGGCACCGCTAGCATCGAGCAATTCTCCATCCAACGTGACGATGCGGTACCGACCAATGTGGGGGCGGGCATCCTGAAGGTTCGAGAAGACCACGGTATTGCCAAACACATGGGCAAACACCACCCGATAGCGATCGTCACAGTCAATCAGCCGACTGGCATAGTCAATAAAGCCTCGCGGCTGTTGGGCAGGATTGATCGGCGATAGTCGCGACGCACGGATTTTGTTCAATGGCAAGAAAGTCGCCCGCCCAGCCCGCTTTTGCTTGAGCAGTTCAATACCCGCTGCGGCTATTCCATCATCTTCCACCACCAGATGCCCCAAGCGACCACCAGCAGCAATTTCCAGCGCCAGTTGATACTCTGCTTCCACTCGACCGAGCTGGGCCACCAGCCCGCAGATCCCCGGCAAGTTAGCCTGGGTGAGCAGGCGCGTGGCTCCCGTTCCATGGGCATCCTGCATAGCCTGCACTTGGGCTTCTAGGCGATCGAGCTGGCGTTGTTTATCCCGCTGCTCTCGCAGCAGGCGATCGCTAGTCTCCTGCTGCAGCTTCAGTTGAGCCTCGGTAGCGCTCAAAGCCTGGGCCCGCTGCTGCACCTGCTGGCGCTGCTGTTGGTGTTCGGTTTGTAGACTGGTCTGCTGCTGCTGGTGCTCGGCCAGATCGCCAGCGATCGCCTCTAGGGTTTGCCGATGCTCTTGAATTTTTTGCTGGAGCTGATGCACCCGTTCCTGTAGCGTTGCCTGCTCGCGCCGCCCTGGCTCTAGTTCCTGCAGCCGCGATTCAATCCGGTGCCGCAACTCCGTTTGCTGTTGAATCCAGGCGGCCGACGCCGAGGCGATCGCCTGGGCTGACTCACGACTCGCCTCTAGGGTTTGCTGGGCAGCATCCCGAGCTTGCCGTAGCTGCACCAACTCTTGCGTATCGAGAACTTGCTGATCTGCCTGGAGAGCCTGCAGAGCTTGACGATAGTCATGCAACTCCCGTTGGGTACGGCCCAGTTGCGTGGCTGTCTCTTGGCTGGCCGTGATCAACGCTTGCTCTTGGCGCTGAAGCTGCCGCAACTCTGCCTGCCGCGTTGCGAGAGTCGCCTGTAGTCCTAGCTGCTCATCTTCCCCCAGGGCTTTCACCCGCCGGTTCAACTCCTCCAAAGCCTCTGTCGCCTGGGCAATATCCACTGCCAGAACCTGAAGCTGGGTGCTGTAGTCAGCTAGGGCTTGATGGCTGGCTTCAAGCTGCTGTTGGAGCTGCTCCGCCTGCCGTTGGCGATCGCGCCAGTGGAGCACGGCCTCCCACTGACTTTTATCCTGAAACTCCGCTCGCAGAGCCTGGTACTTCTCCGCTTTGATTCGATCCTGGGCCAGGCGATCGCGCTGGGCAATCAACTCCCGTTCCACGATGCGAAACTGCTCCTCCCGTTCCTTCACCGCATCCAGCTTACCCGTCGCTTGAATAATTTTGCGATCGAACGCAGCCACCCCTGCCAGCTCGTCAATAATCTCGCGGCGTTCCCGAGGATTCATGGAAATAATGCTGGTGACGTCCCCCTGTAGAACAACGTTGTAGCCTTCGGGATACACGTGAAAGCGGTGCAGGTGGTCGTGAAGCTGGGTGAGGGTACAGGGCTGATCGTTGATGTAGTAGTTGGAGGTGTAGGTACCCTGGGGCGTCACCCGCAGCTTCCGGGTCACCCTCCATTCCCCCGTAGCCAAAATTTCCTGCAGCAGCGGATCGGGCTCATCCTCAAAGGCGTAGCGATCTGGCTCAGGAGCAGGAGGCGTCTCGGGCGGCCCATGTCCATTGAGATCTGCCCCATTGAGATTTGACCCATTAAAATCTGGATCAAGCCCCTGCTCTTCTGGCATGTCCCCCAACTCGTCAGGCACCTCGTCGGGAGCTTCAGGAGATGATGGTGGTGGAGAAGCGATCGCCCTTCCCCCCACAGCATCCTCCGGCTCCATCTGAAACGTCACGGTGACACTAGCTTCCACCGTAGAGCGACTGCGGCTCGAATGATTTTGGTTGACCAAATCTGGTAGTCGCTCTGCCCGCATCCCCTTGGAACCAGACAGGCCTAGGGCAAACAGCAGCGCATCCAAGATATTGGACTTTCCCGACCCATTGGGGCCAGAAACAACGGTGAACCCAGGCAGCAACGGGACTGCCGTCGTCCCGCCAAAGGACTTGAAGTGAGAGAGTTCAACCCGCTTAATGAACACTAGGGATTGCCGCGATGCGCTTCAGTACAAATATACTACATCCATGGAGGTATGGCCCATGGAGAAATCAACCACTGTGCCTCAATCCTAATGCACTGGGTTGATATCCACCTAGGATTGCCGCAATAGCCATGGATGACGTAGTCGAATTATAGGCAATGATTGGAAATTAACGCTAAATGTAGCGTATTTCTCCAACGCTCTCCCTAGAAGTCAAATGGAGCGCTCAGGTTTGCAGCAGCTAAACCCACATGGAAAGGTTCCGAGGACACATCTTCGGAAGGCGCAAATCTTCGATGTTGCCTGACCCCTAGCAGCAGGATTAGCCCAAAACCGGAGATTTGCGCAAACCCATGGCAGTATCTAGATCGGCTCTAGGTAAACTGCTGACTGAGGGCAACGGGATTATGCACCGTAATCCGTTTTTTGTGAATGGAGATCATACCCTCTTGACGCAGGTCTCCCAGCAGTCGGGTCACGGTTACCCTGGTTGAGCCAATGGCCTCAGCGATCGCTTGGTGAGATAGCTTTAGGTCAATGGTGATGCCTTCTTGACTAGGAACGCCAAAGTCACGGCAGAGAATCAGCAAAAAGCTGACCAACCGCGATCCCATATCTCGATGGGCCAGGGTCTCGATCATCATTTCGGTTTGCAAGATCCGAGATGACAACCCCCGCAACATAATCATCGAGAGTTCAGGATTTTCGTGAAAGGCTTTCTCAACCTGGTCGATCGGCAACGACAGCAGTTCCACCGGCGTGAAAGCCACGGCATGGTAGAAGCGATCGGAACGATGTCCCGTAATCAGCGACAGTACTCCAAATACACTATTTTCCCGAAGCAACGCCACGGTGATTTCTTCGCCCGCTTCGTAGACTCGGGAGAGCTTGACCGCTCCACTGAGCAAGAAGTAGACGCGCTCCGCCGGGTCTCCTGGGAAAAAGATTGTTTTGCCACGTTCAAAGGTCTCGACCATCGGTGGAAATGCACCTCCGCTGATCTGGCGGAATACATTTGCCAACGGCTTGTCTTGCGTTACTACCATAGCCCTCGCCCTACCCAATCTCCTAAAGAGTTCTCGTTCACTGTTCGAGCAAGTCGCCTAAGCACGTTTGTGAATCGGCTAAACCAGATTTTGCAACTAAACTCTGACCTTACATCACTAAAACTTAACTTATGGGTGCTTTTTTGTGCTCCATGCTACATATTTTTTGAGTCTTTGATAAAGAAGGCATGGAGTTTAACAAGGGAGGGAGGGCGATCGCTAGGACTAGCAAGGCTAAGCATCCCTTAGGTATCAGCCTATACACTACATGTAGCGCTTATAACTGCCTCCACACCACACCTGTCTTGTGCTAACCCCAGCCCAAATTTGCCAACCGTTCACCGAGCAATTCTTGGGGTTGTCCTCTATCTTTATGTCCCCATTTTTCAGTATTCTCCTAATGGCGATCGCATCCAGCCCGTTCCTCAGTTTGGGCCAAGCAAACTAACGTTATGACGTGACGTGGGAGCAGCATTGCGAAATCCTTGGCTGCCTCTCCCATCCCTGCTGTCGCCACCTGGAATCTTTAACGCTGTGAATCAACTGTCATGCTGAACCTGACCGGAAAAAATGCCCTCGTAACCGGCATTGCCAACAATCGTTCCATTGCCTGGGGCATCGCTCAGCAACTGCATCAAGCGGGTGCAAACCTCGGCATCACCTATCTCCCAGACGATAAGGGTCGGATGGAAACCAAGGTGGCTGAGCTGGTTGAACCCCTGAAACCCAGCTTATTCCTGCCCTGTAACGTCCAAGATGACGAACAAATTGAGACGCTGTTTCAAACGGTGCAAGAGCAATGGGGCAAGATCGACATTTTGATCCACTGCCTAGCTTTTGCCCGACGAGATGACCTCACCGGCAACTTTAGCCAAACGTCCCGTGCAGGGTTCACCACGGCGTTGGATATCAGCACCTACTCCTTGGTCAAGCTTAGCCAAGGGGCCGCGGCACTGATGAGCGAGGGAGGGAGCATCGTCACCCTCACCTACCTAGGCGGCGTCAAGGTGATACCCAACTATAATGTAATGGGGGTAGCCAAGGCGGCTCTAGAGATGAGTGTGCGGTACCTTGCAGCAGAGCTTGGCCCTCAGAATATCCGCGTTAATGCTATTTCAGCCGGCCCGATTCGCACCCTAGCTTCATCGGCGATCGGCGGCATCCTCGACATGATCCACCACGTGGAAGAAATCGCACCCCTGCGACGCACCGTCACCCAAACCGAAGTAGGCAATACCGCCGCCTTCCTCTGTAGCGATCTGTCCAGTGGAATGACAGGACAGGTACTCTACGTTGATGCAGGCTACGAGATTATGGGCATGTAGGCAGGAGCTGCACCAGTTCGGTTCAATCGTTACACAGGGATAGGGATATGCAAACACGCGATCGCCAACAGTTGGAAGAATCTGGGGGGCTAGAGTTTCCCTTACGCACCGCGTCGGTGAATCGGGCAACGCAGGAAACCCAGGTTCACGTCAGTGTCAATGTCGATGGGCAAGGGATCGCCAACGTGGATACGGGCATTCCCTTCCTTGACCATATGCTGCATCAGATCTCGTCCCATGGACTGCTGGATCTGGATATTCAAGCTCAGGGCGACATTGAAATTGATGATCACCACACCAATGAAGATGTGGGCATTACCTTCGGGCAGGCGCTGCACCAGGCCTTAGGCGATCGCAAGGGTATTGTCCGGTTTGGCCATTTCATCGCCCCCCTCGATGAGGCCTTGGTGCAGGTGAGCCTTGATTTTTCTGGACGCCCCCACCTCAGCTATGGTCTAGAGATTCCCACCCAACGCGTCGGCAGCTACGACACCCAACTCGTGCGAGAGTTCTTCGTTGCCGTAGTCAACCACAGCCAAATGACGCTACACATTCGCCAACTGGATGGCATCAACTCCCATCACATCATCGAAGCCACCTTCAAAGCCTTCGCCCGCGCCATGCGCATGGCCCTAGAAATCGATCCCCGCCGGGCGCATTTAATTCCCAGCTCCAAGGGTGTTCTGTAGGGCCAGCACGTATGCCAGAAGGGCCAGAAATTCGCCGGGCAGCGGATGCGATCGCTGCTGCCGTGGTCAACCAACCAATTCAAGACCTATTTTTTGCCTTCGATCGCCTCAAGCCCTACGCTGAATCCCTTGCCCGCCAACAGATTACAGACGTACAGACCAAGGGCAAGGCAATTCTCCTCCGGTTCGACCATCAGCTTTCAATTTATAGCCACAACCAGTTGTATGGGGTGTGGATGATTCGACGCGCCTATGCCTTTCCCGATACGAAACGCCAGCTTCGCCTGGCCATTCACACCGCCAAAAAATCCGCGCTGCTCTACAGCGCCTCAGACATTGAGGTGCTCACCGACCACGAGATCGATGAGCACCCCTTCCTCAGTAAGCTAGGGCCCGATGTGCTGGATGCCAACACCACCATTGAGCAGGTGTGCGATCGCCTCCTTGATGCCAAATTTCGGCGACGGCGCTTGGGCTCTCTCCTGCTCGACCAGCATTTTCTCTGTGGGTTGGGCAACTACCTAAGAAGCGAAGTCCTGTTCTTAGCGGGACTGCATCCCAGCCATCGTCCCATGGATTGCCCCGAGGATGCCCTGTATCGGCTAGCGGAGGCAGCGATCGCCCTCTCCCGCCGCTCCTACGAAACCGGCGGCATCACCAACGACGTAGAGCGAGCCCAGCACCTCAAGCAGCAAGGCCATGCCCACCGCGACTATCGCCACTATGTGTTTGCCCGCAGTGGTAAACCCTGCTATACCTGCGGCACCAGCCTTGTGAAAGACATAGCCGGAGGACGGCGATATTATGCTTGCCCTACCTGCCAGCCTAGTCCGTAAGTTCACAGCAAAATCTGCTCCCAACCCATTAGGTGCTGAGAACAGATCTATGAACATTATGGCAAAGAAGTCGAGCCATGAGATTCAAGCACGTTTCATCATCTCATCGCCGCAGTCTAATCGCCGAATAGCTAGGAAGACTTTTTAGAACTACGCCAGGCCTCGGTCATGCGTCCAAGATTGAGGCGAAACTCACCCCAGCCCAAGCGACTGCCCGCCGAGTCTTCATCCCAGGATGCCGATAGCACCCCATAGCTCAATCCCACAACGCCTAGACCGAAGAACCCTAAACTGACCAGCAGCACCGCTGTTGGAGGCAGCTTAAAGAGCTCCTGGGTTACGACAACATAGCTGACAATAAAGGTAGAAATCCCCAGCACCGTCGGCACACCGCAAAAAAGCGCCATGCGTCGAATCATGCGGCGGCTGACCACCTCGGGGATGGCCATGGAGTTGGCGCTGGGCGATCGCTTCGCAGCCGATGAAGACGAGGCAGGGCGGCTAGTCGCAGCCGGGGCAGGCTTTTTCTCCGTCTTTTTGCGGTTGCTAGACGGCTCAAACGGAAGGCGATCGGCGTCGGTCGATTTGTCGTTTGACTTAGACCCCATGGCGCTTAACCGCGAATGCCAAGACGGGTAATCAGGGCACGATAGCGTTCTTGATCATGCTTGAGAATATAGGCGAGGAGCCGTTTCCGCTGACCAATAATTTTCAGCAAGCCACGCCGGGAGGAGTGATCCTTCTTGTTGACTTTAAGGTGGGCACTGAGCTGGTTAATGCGCTCGGTGAGCATGGCCACCTGTACATCAGCCGATCCGGTATCGGTTTCGTGGACTTGGAAGTCGGTGATAATCTTTTGTTTTTGCTCTTGCAACAAAGCCATGGGTCGTCTGTTCTCTATCAACGCAGTCGAAGCTACTCATCATATCATAGCGGGTCATGCTGTCGGAAGGGTACCTCAGCGGCATGACTCAGACCTAGCTAGTCTCGGCTCAGCCAGGCGATCGCTTCCCGAATCCACAGCTCTACATCCGTACTTTTCGACAGCGTGGAATATTGCCCCACGGTTCGCAGAGCTTCCATAATTTCTTGGGTACTGTAGCCCAGGGCCATCAGGGTAATTTCCACATCTTCCTGCACGGCAGGCACAGGCGCTGCATCGGGAGCACTGGTCATCAGCCCCGATTGATGTCGCCATTCGGCTAATTTACTGCGCAATTCCAAGGAAATCCGCTCCGCTGTTTTTGCCCCCACACCGGGCGTGCGGGACAGCATGCGAATATTGCTGGACACGATCGCCTGTATCAGATCTTGAATGCCTAGGGTATCTAGCAGCGCCAGGGCAAGCTGAGGGCCAATGCCGCTCACGGCAATCAGTTGACGAAATAAATCGCGCTCTGCCGGCGAGAGAAAGCCAAAAAAGCTCTGCTGATCATCGCGCCAGTGCAGATGGGTGAACACCTGCGTCGATGCGCCGATGGTGAAGGTGCTGAGGCTACGCGGCAGAATTTGTAGCTCATAGCCAATGTGGTTCACCTCCAAAATCAGCAGCCAGCGGTTATTGGGCAGGGCTTGCAGGGCAGCGACGGTGCCCGTGAGGTAGCTAATCATTCAGAGTGGGATCTAAAAAGCCAAAATGGTGGAGTCCTTGCAGAATACCACCGGCACAGGGGCGATCGGCGAGAAAGCGATCGCTGGATGGATGGTGATGATGCCAGGTAATTAACTCTGGCTTCGCATTGCCAACAATAATGCCCTTTGCCTCAGCATGCTCATACATGGCCAGGTCATTCCCCGAATCACCGCAGACCACTGTGCGCTCCGGTGGCATCTGGAACATCTGCTGCAAAAACTGCACCGCCGCCCCTTTATTGCCGTGGCGCGGCAGCAGATCTAGATCCACACCACTGCTGTAGACCACCTGCACCGCCAACCCCGCCTGCTGAAAAGCAGATTGGAGCAACGGCAGCAGGCGATCGCCCTCCTCGGGTTCAACACAATAGCTCAGCTTATAGAGCAATTGTTCTGAAGCCGGCTGGGGTGTTAACTCAGGATAGCGGGCGGCGATCGCTGCTACCTGATGACGCTCCCAACCTTGGTTAAGATGCTCGACCCAAGCTGGATCCGGGGTGGAACTCTTGCCGGTATAAATCTCAGTGCCCACAGCCAACACCCGCACATCCGGCTCCAGCAGCGCCACCTCACGGGTGAGTTGGTCATACCGGGTGGGCGATCGCCCCGTGGAATAGACCAGGATAGTGCCGTAGCGATCGCGATGCCGAGCCAGGCAATGATTCAAACGAGCCAAGGCTACAGGATCACCGACCAAGGTTCCATCTAAATCCGTGATGAACAAAAAGGGAGACACCAGACTTCCTCAACGCAACAACTATGTCTCAAGAGCTACGTTACGAAAGCGAGGCGCTGCGGTCAAGCGGTTACCCCAACGTTTCTCCCTCCGATCAAAATCACCGCACAATCACCGCAAAACCCTGCTCCTTGAAGTGTAAACCGCCGATCACACCAGGGCAACACATGAACTCGGAGCATAAAAAAAGCGCCCCTGTCTGTTGACAGCGACGCTTCCTAGTACACGAGAACGTTTGGGGAGGCTCGATTAGCCGCCCGCCACCGCTGGCACAATGCTGACTTCATCGCCATCCTTCAGGGCTGTACCAGCCCCATCTAGGAAGCGAATATCTTCGCTATTGACGTAGAAATTGATGAAGCGCCGCAATTGGCCTTGGTCATCACAGAGCCGCGCCCGAATGCCAGGATAGGCTTGCTCCAGAGCATCAAGCAATTCGGTAATCGTACCGCCACTGCATTCAATGGTGGCTTGATCGCGGGTAAATTTTTGGAGCGGAGTTGGAATCAGTACCTTAACAGCCATAATTTCGTGAATGTGAATCGTTCCTGTGAATTGCTTGAACATTAAACGTCGGACTAACCTAGTCTAAGACTGGTCTAGACCAAAACTTGCTGCCACTCCAAGCGATCCAGGGTGCGCGATCGCTCTAGAGCACGCTCAAAGCTTTCTAGCTTCGGCTCGATGGTGAAGGGTTCGCCCACACAGCCCTGGACAGCTTCCTGAGTCTTGAGACCATTGCCAGTAATGTAGGCAACGGTGGTCTCTTCAGGGTCAATCTTGCCAGCTTCTACCAGCTTCTTGAGTACAGCAATGGTGGTACCGCCAGCAGTTTCCGTGAACACACCTTCGGTTTCTGCCAGCAGGCGAATACCGTCGATGATTTCTTCATCGGTGACCGACTCAATGTTGCCGTTGGTCTTCCGCGCTACTTCCAGAGCATACACACCATCCGCAGGATTGCCAATCGCGATGGACTTAGCAATGGTGCTGGGTTTTACAGGATTGATGAAGTCCCGTCCTTCTTCAAAGGCTTGGGCAATGGGAGAGCAGCCCACGGCTTGAGCACCGCTAAACCGCACTGCTTTGTCGTCTACTAAGCCCACATTAATGAACTCTTGGAAACCCTTGTAGATCTTGGTGAACAGAGAGCCCGATGCCAGCGGCGCAACGATGTGATCCGGCAACTGCCAGCCGAGTTGTTCTGCCACTTCATAGCCCAGGGTCTTGGAACCCTCGGAATAGTAGGGACGTAGGTTGATGTTCACGAAGCCCCAGCCTTGGGTGTTGGCCACTTCAGAACAGAGGCGATTGACTTGGTCGTAGTTACCTTTCACCGCCATGACCGTGGGGTTGTAAATCAGAGTACCCAGCACTTTGCCGGCTTCTAGATCGGAAGGAATAAATACACAGCAGTCTAGGCCTGCATGGGCAGCGATCGCCGCCGTGGAGTTGGCCAGATTGCCGGTGCTAGCGCAGGATACGGTGGAGAATCCTAGCTCCCGGGCCCGGGTCAGCGCCACGGAAACCACCCGATCCTTGAAGCTCAGGGTCGGCATATTGACCGCGTCATTTTTAATATAGAGACGCTTAAGACCTAGACGACGAGCCAAGCGATTTGCCTGCAGCAGCGGCGTCATCCCCGTGCCCACATCAATTGGATTATCTGAGGTGACCGGCAAAAAGTCGCGGTAGCGCCAGATGGAGTTGGGGCCGGCTTGAATCGTCTCCCGCGTAACGGTGCGGCGGAGAAATTCGTAGTCGTAGGTAACTTCTAGAGGGCCGAAACAAACATCTTCGCAAACATGCAACGCCTTGAGGTCATATTCTGTGCCACATTCTTTACAGCGAAGTGCTTTGATGGCCGTGGAGCGGGTAGAACGGGGTGGTGCCTGAGTCATGAAAATTCTCGTTGAGTACTAGGGTCGAAAAGTTTAGATGGGTCAGCATTCACATCCGGGAGTCACAAAGGTAGGGAATACCTGGGAGCGATCGCTCTACGTCAGATGAGATGGGCGATCCAGTGAGCTGACTTCACCAGACTAGACCCGATAGTATCACGGGGAAAAATCACCGTCAAACAAAGCCGACTTTTTAAGTCGGGATTAAGCAAAACAATTGCCATCAAGGGTTCCAGCCCTTACAAGCGAGGCTCCTCTAAGTTCAGGCTCAAAAAACATCAGAAAACATCAGAGATTTTTGTCCGTCAATCAAACAAAAATCCTGGAATCCCGGTTCTCTTGTAGGCTGCGCTGACGCTAACCCAACGGCATTTGAGCTGGTGCTGGGTTTTCCGTTGCCCAACCTAGCCTACGCAAAAAGATGGGTCAGTCAATCAAGTCGATCAAGCAACCATCAAGCAAAAGGTTCGCCAACCAGCGACAACCACAGAAGACCTGAGATTACTGCATCGATAGACTACTGCATCGGTCAGCTCTGCTGACCTAGGGCATCCACCTTGTCCCAATTTAGGCTCGCTGGCGCGGCATCTTCGTCGTCGAACTCGCGTTTTTAAGTCCCACATTAAGCGATTGCAATTAAATCGATTCTCGCTTCACAATCGTTAGAAAATTCTGAGCCTGTACCATTTTATTTCGTAGCTTTTTATTAGGTATTCAAGATGACATTATGCGATCGCCTTCATCTTTTTTTACACCCATAAACGGTAGCGAATATTTCATTTTCCAGAACTTTTATGAGCGTGTCTTTTATACATTACTGAGAATTGACACCCTATTGTAAAGCTCACTACCGATCTATTTTGTTACATATCGAAAATATGCGATCGTAAATTTTTAATTCTATAAAGCTTGTCTGATACGCTCAAATCTAGGCAGGAATAGGCTGATCCCAGTTTTCACCTCTTCAAACTGAGGGTGTAAGTCTCTCATATTTTGTCTACACTGTAGGTAGTAGAGATCGCAAAAGATAGAGAATCATCTAGAAAAATGATAATTTCGTTTCTTCGTTTTTTTAGAGTTCTTCTACTCCCATAAAGCCTTAATCGAAAATTAATCTCACATCTTTACATACCTTGATGAAAAGAGAAGGGAGAACTACCCAGAAATTAGGTAGCTTACCGAATTGTGGAGCACCCTAAGTTCTGACAGGATTAAAGCTAGATACTTTACGAACATCAAACCAGTTTTAGTCCATGCCCGCCTTAAACACATAATTTAGTGGCTGTCACGCTCATTTACACGCACTCAGAAAGGTTAAATACGTTTATGAATACTTGTCCCTGCTGCTCTGAACCTCTTCTCCGTCATGCCCGCCGAGGTGGTGTCTACTGGTTTTGCCCTCACTGCCGCCAAGAAATGCCCAATCTCACTGCCGTTGTCATGGGCTATCATCACTCCGTCGAGATAGTATCCGTTTCCACCTCACTGCCACTACCGAGTGAACTTGTTGAAGCGTGCTAGACCTCTCCCACCCGCTAATCAACAGCCGTATCATCATCTGCCATCCTTTAGGGTCGTCCTGCTAAAACAACTATCCAATCCTTGATACAGCATCTCTGATCACCATTCCTGGGTCTCTGAAGCGCGCATTCCTACGGCACGAAGCCTTCCTTGCATAGCGATCGCTGCCCGAGCTATTGACCCTACCCTGTTCACCGCTGCCCATACCCTAACGTGCACAAGCTCCAATCCATATCTGCTAAGAACAGCCCTTGAACGACTCAAGCTGTTCTCCCGGCATCTAGCCCCTCGTCCCGGCCTGGAATGAGGGGTTTGCCGTAGGGTAGATTCCCCAGTTCCAGCCATGGACACCGATGCAGTCCCTTGAGCTATCCTTGCTCACGGAACTACCTAGGGTAGATCTCCCCAAAGCGTAACCCGCTACAAGAACTACAACGATGACTTAGGGTTTAAGATAAGATGCTCGTGATATGGGTTGAGCACACCATGGATGGAAGCGACAGAATTTTCAACACCGTCTCCCTTGATGCGATATTGTCCTGCCTGTGGACAGCCGACCTTTGCACCTAATTCGCCCAAGTCGTATCACTGCCCTAGCTGTGAGTTTGTCCTCTTTTTAAATCCATCAGCTGCGGTGGCGGTGATTGTTGAATGCGATCGCCACCTGCTAATGGCGGTACGCGGGACAGCACCGGGCAAAGGGCTGCTGGATCTTCCCGGTGGATTTGTAGATCCGCAGGAAACGGCAGAGCAGGCCTTAGCTCGGGAACTCCAGGAAGAATTAGGGCTCACTGGCGTTCAACCCAGATACTTTGCGTCTTTTCCCAATGTCTATCCCTATCGAGGGATTGTGTATCAAACCACCGATTTGATTTACACCCTCGCCTTAAGCGATCGCCCCTACCTAGAAGCCGCTGATGATGTGGCACAGGTAGCATGGATCCACCGCGATACATTGGCGATGGACAAGATTGCCTTTCCTTCTATTCGCCAAGCCGTGGGAGCCTATCTTAATCAGGTTTGTCCAGTCTAAGGGCGATCGCCTGCTGGAGACGCTCGATACTGGCATTGGGCTCCAAGAAAGAAAATAAATGGCGAAAGAGCAGCCGTCCTTGGCGATCGATCAAAAACTGGGCGGGCAGGGGAGCGCCCAGCGCTTGCCCCACGTGGTAAGTCCGAAAAACACGGCAGGCTGGATCGCTCAACAAGGGCATAGTTAGCCCCAAATCCTGCTGTACCTGTTGGCTTTGCTGTGGATCGGTGCTGGTGATCATCAACAGGGCTACCCCTTGGCGAGCCCAGGCTTCGGCCATCTGGTTCACCGCCACGATATGGGGAAAGCAGAGAGGACAGTATTGCTTTGCCGTAAAAATGCGCGTGAAGTAGAGCAGCGTCAGGCGGTGGGTAGCATCGGCAGGGGCCTGGTGGGTATAGTCGGCCAAGCGCAGGGTGCGATCGCTGCCCACTTCCGGCAGTTCAAACGGTGGCACCAAACTGCCAACCTGGATACGGTTGGATGCAGGTAACGGCCACAGGTTCTTGAAAAATCGACGATTGACTAACCCGCGAAAGTCTGTAGACGTCAGCAGCGCCATAGGGATAACGACCCAAAAAATATCCTCTCCCTCACCCTAGCGCACCTTACATACCCTAGGGCAAAGGCAATGGCTGGGGGAGGCAGAGGAAGAATGCATGTCTACAATGTCAAACAGCGTCAAACTCTAAGGGCTGGACTACACAGCGGCGAAGAATTCCTTCGATTTCACCGGATCAGGCGTCATGGTTTTTTCGCCCGGCTGCCAGCCTGCGGGGCAGACTTCATCGGGGTGACTTTGCACATATTGAATGGCTTGGAGCGTCCGTAGCGTTTCGTCTACGCTACGACCAAAGGACAGGTTGTTGATGGTGGAATGCTGAATCACACCGTCTTTATCGATGAGGAACAGACCTCGCAGGGCCACACCGGCATCCGGTTCGAGGACGTTGTAGGCTAGGCTAATTTCCTTTTTGATATCAGAAACCAGCGGATAGTTGAGGTCACCCACCCCCCCCGATTTGCGATCGCTCTGAATCCAGGCGAGGTGAGAAAATTCGCTATCCACCGAAACGCCAAGAACTTCCGTGTTGAGCGTCTTGAACTCATCGTAGCGATCGCTGAATGCAGTGATTTCAGTCGGACAGACAAAGGTAAAGTCTAGGGGATAGAAAAACAAAACAACGTATTTCCCCTTGTAATCAGAAAGCTTAATAGTCTTAAACTCTTGATCGATTACGGCTGTTGCGGTGAAGTCCGGTGCCGGCTGACCAACTCGAAGGCATCCTTCCGTCATATCGTTAATCTCCTTGAATCTGAACGTGCATCATCGCTTGCTAAACAGGACTGCCAGTGTTTTCATCCTAGCAATCCCAACACTGAGACGGCTCCCCAGAACCTTGGCGATCGCCCCGGTAGACCACGACGCAAACGTTACGAACCGTTACAAATATATCATAGTCATAACGATTTTGAGTAAAGTCTGGACGAGCCGGATCCGAGGGATACATCAGCCATTACCTTCGGAGCTGTAATAGCAGGAAACCCTGACGCGAAACGGATTAGGCTAAAGACTTAAGCGTTTGTTAGCGTTGTATCTTGTATCCGTATACCCGCATCTAGAAACCTGTGAATTTTACGATCCAGAATGTTCTCATCCTTGATAGCCAAGGATATCAAACGGTTGATGTTCAGGTCGCCGTATCTGACGAAGGCGCATCTTCCATCGTGGCGATCGCTCCCAATCTTGCGCCCATGGGCAGGTTAGTTGATGGCAAACACAAGCTGTTGTTGCCTGGTTTTGTCAACGCCCACACCCACTCCTCGGAAATGTGGCAGCGGGGGATTATCCCACCCTACCCCCTAGAGCTTTGGATCGCTGAACTCTATGAGTTTACCCCCCTCAAGCCTCACCAAATCTACTTAAGCGCCCTCGGCACCGCCGTCGAAACCTTGCTCTCCGGCGGCACCACCGTGGTCGATCACTTGGTGATTATTCCGGGGCTAGAGAAAGAATCTGTCAAGGCCGCCATTCAAGGCTATCGAGAGGCCGGCATTCGCGCCTTCGTCGGTCCCCTGATTCAAGATCAGGCCCTAGGGGCGAGTTTGCCCACCGGCGGCACATCGGTAGACTTCGCACCGCACTACCACGGCACACCTGAGCTGCTGCAATTGATGGAAGAACTGGTGCAAGACTACCATCGTCCTGATGAGGGCATCCACATCATGACCGCTCCTACAGGGCCGCAGCTATGCTCCGATGCACTGTTTGAAGGGTGCGTAGACCTCAGCGATCGCTACCAGCTTTGTCGCCACACCCACCTGCTAGAAACCCGCGCCCAAAACATGCTGGCCCATGAAAAATATGGCTGCAGCGCCGCCAAGCATCTGCACGATCTGGGTTTCTTGGGCGATCGCACGTCCCTGGCTCACTGTGTATGGCTTGAGGATGAAGACATTCAGTATCTTGCCACCACTCGATCCACCGTCGTTCATAACCCTCTAAGCAATCTACGTTTGGGCAGTGGCATTGCCCCGGTGTTGAAATATCGCCAAGCCGGCATCAATGTCACCTTCGGCTGCGATGGTTCTGCCAGCAATGACTCCCAAGATCTCCTTGAAGCGATCAAAATCGGCACCATTCTGCACAACCCCACCGATTTAGACTACCGCCATTGGATCACCCCCAGGGAAGCGATCGCCATGGCCTCCCTTGGTGGTGCAACCGGTCTAGCCCTGCAGGATCAGATCGGCTCCCTAGAGGTGGGCAAGCAAGCAGATTTTGTGCTCTATGACCTCACCAGCCTGTCCCTTCTGCCCCGCACCGATCCGGCAGGGCTGTTGATTTTAGGACGACCCACCCAAGCGGTGTCTAGCGTTTGGGTGAATGGACGTCAGGTGGTGGCTGATGGGCAACCCACCCAGGTCAACGTCAAAACTCTCCGACAAGACCTGTTCAACCACAGCGAATGGGCCACCAACCGTACCTCAGCCATGGCCAGCGAGTTTGAAACCCGCTACCGAGCTGTCATGGATCTTTGAGACATGTCCCATGCCTAACCTAAGTTCGGGATAAGCTGAAAACCTCATTCTCTCGTGGGCTGAGAGCTAGATTCGTTCATACAACAAGATGAAAAATTCCCTTAACCCGAACTGACGTTATGCCTAGATGATGGAAACCGCTGAGGTTGATCAGGGAACCACCGTCACCGGCATTCCTGGATACACGCTGGCATAAAGAGCTTCCACGTCCTCATTGTGCATCCGCAAGCAACCGTGGGAGACGGCTTCACCAATCAAGTCAGCTTCATTGGTGCCATGGAATCCAAAGGCATTTTTGTCTTCGCGCCAAAACTCGATCCAACGGGTGCCAATGGGGCTATCTGGGCCTGGATCAATCAACTCTCTGGTAACCGGATGCCGCCATGCAGGATTTTCCATCATGTGGGTCACGTAAAACTCACCAGCGGGCGTCTCCCAGCCATCTTTACCAATGGCCACCGGGTAGGTGGCTAGCACCTCATCCCCCATCTGCAAGCGCACCTGGCGATCGCTGAGGCTAACAACCAAAAACTTAGGAAGATGACGAGCCGCCATAGCAACCACCTCGTCTGACGGACTCACCTGGGCTGGAGCAGCGAGGGGAGGCTGCAGCATGGCGCGCCAAGCATCTTGACCGGCCTCAATCAGAGAAGGGGAGGAGGCGACCGTGGCGTCATCCGTCACAACCGGGCTAGATC
>DATNRH010000862.1 GCA_036703605.1 Candidatus Obscuribacterales bacterium
GTAAACTATTATTGATAGATAGTAGGTTACTATGTATCTAGAACATCGTCTTACTACTAATAATATTCATGAGCGCCAATAGAGGAGGGGGAGTTAGACCAGATCTTATCAGTATCCGCCGGGCTGTTGATGCTATGCGTCGGGACACCGGCTTTAAGGATTTAGAGCTTGCTGCTCTAAAAGAAGAACTTGAAGTAGTCAAGAACACCGAACTGAACGTAAACTTGTCAGGGGGAGACTCTGGAAGTGGTACAGGCGGTACAGGTGGTGCTGGCGGTACAGGCGCAGACGGAGCATCTGCCTACGAGATAGCTGTGGCTGAAGGCTTTGAAGGTACAGAAGAAGCTTGGCTCATCTCATTAACTGGTCCAACCGGACCACCGGGCAGCCCTGGTACTTCTGCCTACCAGGTAGCTGTCAATAATGGCTTCGTAGGGACAGAAGCTGCATGGCTCGCGTCTCTTGAAGCCCCTGATGCATACTACGTACACATCCAAAGTGTTGCGTCTAGTATGTGGACTATTAACCATAACCTCGGTGGACGACGAAACGTAGAAGTCCTCAATGAGGGCGAAATTACTTCCCTGGCTCGCGTTGAACACGTCAATGAGAACCAAGTCATTGTCTCTTTCTCTAGAGCGCGATCAGGTCGCGCCATAATTTCATGAGTATACCTATTCTAGACAGCCTGGATCTTCAGCAGAATGCGATCATAGCAGCGCTGATGAACCCCACCCCTGCTGACCCCGGCACGCCGGAAGAGGGCCAGATATGGTTCCGCACCGACCTAAATCGCTTGCGGATCTATGCAGGTGGCGCAATCAAGTCACTGGCATTCACGACGGACGCCGGAGCAGGTGCGGTAAACGCTACCGACTTCGACGCATTTACTATCCTTGCCGCTGATGCTGATGACTCACCTCTTCCCCTGACGATACCCGCGAGTACACTCGTTGGTCGTCAAGCAGCTGGAGGCATCGACGCCCTCACAGCCGCTGAGGTACGTACAATCCTCGGAATCGAGGCAGGCGCTACAGCAGATCAAACTGCATCAGAAGTCCTATCGTTACTATTGACGGTAGACGGCACCACCTCTGGTCTTGATGCAGACCTCCTGGATGGTCAGGAAGGCTCCTTCTATGCGACTGCTGCGTCTGTTGCTGGAGTGGTCAATGAGGCTGACTATAACGCATCTACGATCTTGGCTGCCGACGCTGATGATACGCCTCTCCCACTGACTATTGCTGCAAGCACGATTGTTGGTCGTAAAGCTGCAGGTGGTATTTCGGCAATGAGTGCCGCTGAGGTACGAACGATCCTTGGAGTTGAAGCAGGTGCTACAGCAGACCAAACAGCGGCAGAAATCCTAGCGTCACTACTTACGGTAGATGGAGCTGCGTCCAGTCTTGATGCAGACCTTCTAGACGGTCAACAAGGTACCTTCTACGCTACGGCTGCTTCAGTAGTCGGGGTGGTTTATGAAGCTGACTTTGGCGCATCGACAATTCTTGCGGCGGACACCGATGATACTCCCCTCCCGCTAACGATCCCAGCAAGCACAATTGTTGGCCGTAAGGCTACAGGTGGTATCTCCGCGATGAGTGCTACAGAAGTGCGGACGGTCCTTGGAGTTGAGGCAGGCGCTACAGCAGATCAAACTGCAGCAGAAATCCTCTCTGCCCTACTAACAGTAGATGGCGCGGCATCCAGTCTCGACGCCGATCTGTTGGATGGTCAGGAAGGTTCCTTCTATGCAACTGCTGCCTCTGTCGTAGGCCTTGCTTCTGAAGACTACGTCGATACTGAGATCAACAACCTAATCGCGGCTGCGCCCGGAACGCTGGACACGCTCAACGAACTGGCTGCCGCGCTAGGAGACGATCCTAACTTTGCGACGACGATCACCAACTCGCTGGCGACGAAGCCAACGAAGTATGCGGTGGACATCGGCGATGGTGTTGCTACGGTTATTACGGTCACGCACAGCCTTGGTACATACGACGTGATTGTCGAGCTGTATTTCACAGCCACGAAGAAGAGCTTGATGGCATCCGTCACACGCACGACTATTAACGCTCTTGAGGTTACATTCGCCTCGCCTCCGGCGTCAGGCTCTATCCGCTGCGTGGTACACGGATGACAGAATACCTAGGAACGAAGGTAGCTGATCCTGATCAAATTGCAACCCAGGGCGACATTGACGCTGCCGTCCTGGCCACCAACGATCAAGATATTACGGCCTTCCGCACTATAAGTGATAATAAGCTCGGCCTTGGTCTGCTAATAGACATGCAGTCAGGGGTCCAGAAGAGTCAGCTTCTAGTAGCATCCACAGCGGGTGTTGCTAAAATGAACACTGTTGTGGGCGATGGCACCAATGGCATTACGCTACTGGCTACGCCCTCAAACTACAACATGCTCTTCTCGGGTACGTGTGGGTTTCAGCTCAACAGTTCCGCAGGTACAGCCGGACAGCGTTTTACATCTGGTGGTGCTAGCTCAACGCCTGTGTGGTCGAACCCCAGCATCCTGATCCAGGACGGGGCTCCCGGCTCCCCTGTGGATGGCCAAGTCTGGTCCTGCCCAGCTGACGACGAGCTATACCGCTATGACAGCGGGCGCTCGAAGTGGCTCTCTGTAGGCTCGACGATCCATCACGATATGGGTCTAAACCAGGCCATCGGATCGGGCGTCGGTCACTACTTGGCCCTCGGCGGTAACAACCGATCGGCAGTCGCCACCGTGGGCACCGAGCGTGGTCTCGTCGTCCCGTGGCCTGCTACCTTCATTGGTTGGATTTATCACAGTGCATCTACGCTTACAGGCTGGAACCATAACCTAAT